>JBQMYN010000085.1:0-9769 GCA_052173475.1 Treponema sp. | reverse complement strand
TGAAACTGGGAAAATTCAACTTTATAACATTATACCCCCCCCCCCCCCTAGAAATGTCAAGAGGAAAAACATAAAAAATGCAAAAAAAATGACTTTTTTGCTGTGGGGGTATTGGGCATCTTTAAAAACTCGGTTAGATTTTTAGAGGTGTCCTATTGTATTTACTGGAGGGTATTGAACGCCTCGTCTTAGTAAGAGGAGGTATTCGCATGGCGGAAAGTTGAAAAATAGCTTGACTTTACTGTATTTCGTTATATACTAATATGTATAGTTTAAAAACGATTCAAGACTAGACGTGTTCGGCAATGAAGTTGGACAAGTCTCGTGCTGCACTACATTACTTGCATTCACTACACAGCGGTATTTCTCATAATAATACACCGCAGCGTGATATTTCTGCTGTGTGATGATATAACGCATAAATATGAATAAGGAGAGGATTTGTATGGCGAAATCAACCCTGTCGCGGACAGATAATGCAGATGGCACAAATAAACTAACGCCTGCATTGTCTATCCGTACCAAGGCAATGATTGCTTTATCGGTTTTGGTCATATTTCTGGTTGTGTCCATTTGTCTTGTTATTGGTACGCAGGTATACCGGCAAAGAAAACGTGAATTGTATACCACGGTTGCACAGCAATTCGGTATTGTAGAATCGACAATTAAGCTGTTTATGCAAAATAGTCGGGAAGCACTTACCATGATGAGTAACAGTGCCCCTATGCAGCATATTGGTATGGTGTCTGATGATACACAGGAAGAAAAAACAGCGATAGAAGCACTCATAAAAAATATTCAAACCGCTTATAACCACTTTACCTATGTGTATATCGCCAACCAACAGGGGGCATTTATCAACTATCCTATTGGTACCATACCGCCAGGGTTTGACCCGCGTACCCGTCCATGGTATGTACAGGGTCTTGCAGGGAATGGCGGTCTTGTTACCACTGCTGCCTATATTTCAGCTTCCGGTACTAATGACAGTATGATTACGTTTTCAAAGGCGATAAAAGATTCGGCAGGTGCTATAACCGGTTGTGTGGGTATTGATGTCAGTTTAGCAAGTTTAGCTGACTTTATTAGAACCATTGAAATAGGACGTACCGGCTATGCAATGTTAGTGCAAAATGACGGTACTATTATTGCTGATCCTAAGCACAAGGAACTCAATTTCAAAACACTTAAAAACTCAGGTATTCCTGCATTTGCACAGTTGGAAACAATGGAGAGCGGAACCTGTGATATACTCATTGATAAGAAATTCTGGCGGGTGCATGTATTCAGTATTAATGAGCTTAATTGGAAAATCATTATGTTTATGGAAAGAAATGAATTACTTGCCCCGTTTTATCAGCTGATTTATGGAATGATTATTATAGGGGTTGTACTTTTTATTGTGATTCTCTGCTTAGGGCTACTCTTTTTCCGTAACATTTCCGGGTTTTACCGCCATATTTATCGGGCATTTGGAAAAATTGCCGAAGGGGATATGACCGATAGATTTTATCATTTAAAAGATGATGAGGTTGGGAATCTTATTGCATATTTTAATAAAACGCTTGATAATGTCAGCGGAATGATTGGTTCGCTTATTCACGAATCTCTTGAAATGCAGCACATTGGAGAACATCTTGCCGGTACAATGGCTGAAACCGCCAGTGCTATTGGTGATATAAGTACTCATATAAAAAAAGTAAAAGGTAAAACATTTGAACAGGCTGAAAGTACCGCAGCAACCGCTGAAACTTCAGAAAATATTATCCAAATTATTAAAGAATTGCACAATAATATCAACCGCCAGTCTGTGAGCGTTGACCGTTCCTCTGCTGCAATAGAGCAAATGGTTGCGAATATTACCTCGATAGCGCAAATTCTTGAAAAAAATAACGAGCTTACCCGTGTGTTATGCGAAAAAGCACAACAAGGAAAAAAAGGTGCTGCTGGTGCTAATGCTGTTGCAAAACAGATTGCAGAAAAATCGGATTCTTTGCTTGAAGCAAGTATCATTATCCGAAAAATTGCTAGTCAAACAAACCTGCTTGCAATGAATGCAGCTATAGAAGCTGCTCACGCAGGGGAAACAGGCAAGGGGTTTGCTGTTGTTGCAGAGGAAATTAGAAAATTAGCGGAAGAATCGAATAAACAAGGGAAACAGATTGGTGTTGTATTAAAGGAATCAACGGATAAAATCGAAGAGCTTATTCACGCCGGTAGGGGAGCGGAAATGGCTTTTGCGGAAGTCTATTCTCTTATCAATACGGTGGCGGAGCAAGAAAATTCTATTACCGATTCTATGAAAGAGCAATCTGCGGGCAGTCATGAGGTATTAACCGCTATGCAGGAAATTACTGCAATTACTGCCGAAGTTACTGAAGGCTCTAAAGAGATGATGCAAGGCGGCGAAAAAATTTCAAATGAAATTATACAGTTACAAAGCCTGACAAAAGATATTGCTGCAAGTATGGATAACATGGCGAGCGGTTCATCGCAAATGAACAGTGCTGTACAAGATATTAATACGATTGCACTAAAAAATAAGCACAGTATTGAAACAGTTGTCAGTGAGTTGAATAAGTTTAAAGTATAAGGAACCTCTCTATGGCAGAACGTAAAGTATACAAAGGGTTTAAACCGGAATGGGAGCAGGTGCCGCCGCCGCGGGGATCATTCCGGTCAATTTTGAAGTGGGGCGATCCATTCGAGTTTAAGGAACCGAATGAGCGGCTTTTTCAATTAATGAAAGAAAAACTCGGATTAACCGATGCTGATTTTGAAAAAAAACTTGCGCAAGGAACGGAAGCAGTACCGGCTGTACTGGAAACGCCGCCATTAGAAGAAGAACATATACGGTTTTTCGGATCAGTGTGCGGAGCAGAGAATGTCAGCACTGACTCATACAATCGGCTGTCTGTAGCTTATGGAAAAACGATGTATGATTTATACCGATTGAGGGAAGGCTGTGCCGAGAATACTCCCCGTGCGGTGGTATATCCTAAAAGCCATGAAGAAATTGTCAAAATTGTTGCGTACTGTTCAGAGTACCGTATTCCTGGAATAATGCCGTTCGCACGTTCGGTGCAAAGCGGGCATATACTTGCGGGCATTTTCCCCAATCATTTGAATATTCATCGGTAGGAGGTTGGGTTGTTACCCGCGGAGCAGGGCAAAATTCAACATATTACGGGAATATCCGCGATTTGGTGATGGGACAAGTGTACGTTACGCCGGCGGGGGTTATAAAAGGCTACGGACTGCCTGCTCATGCGGTGGGCCCTGATATTGATGAACTTATGATGGGGTCTGAGGGTGCTTTCGGTGTACTGACACAGGTAACACTGAAAATTTCCCGCTTAACGAAAGAAAATCGCCGATATTTTAGCTTTATTTTTAAAGATTGGGAAAGTGCCCGCTCAGCAGCGCGGGAAATTATGCAGGCAGAGGCAGGCTATCCGTCTGTATTTCGGTTGTCGGATCCTGAAGAAACCGATGTAATGATGAAACTGTACGGCGTGGAAAGTACGCCCCTTGAAACGCTTATGAATTTTTTTGGGTATAAACCTCATTCCCGATGTATGTTCCTTGGCTGGACTGAAGGAGAGCGCGGGTTTTCTACTCACTTGTACCGGAAAGTCAAGCACATAAGCCGTGCGCACGGGGGATTGTATCTAACCGGCTATCCTGCGCATAAATGGGAAGAAGGGCGTTTTAATGATCCCTATCTGCGTGAATCTCTCCATGATTATGGTATTATTATTGATACTATGGAATGTTGTGTTACGTGGGATATGATGGGGATGGTGCATGAAAAGGTACGGGATTTTGCAAAATCCCGTCCAAATACAGTGTGTATGACTCATCTTTCTCATGCATACGAACAAGGTGCAAACTTCTATTTTATTTTTCTAGGAAAATTCCGTGATAAAGAAGAGTATTTAGAGTATCAGTTCGGAATTTTTGATAATATCATGTCGCAAGGTGCTTCAATGAGTCATCATCATGGAGTGGGAAAGATGACTGCTGCATGGGTGGAGCAGTCTATCGGTACAGCGCAGCTTGATATTTTCCGTGCATTAAAAAAGCACTTCGATCCTCATAATATTATGAATCAGGGCGGTACGTTAGGACTTGATATGACACCCTCGCAAAAACGGATACCGAAATTCTGTGGAAAGCAATGGAAAGACTAACCGAGTTTTTAGAGGTAGCCTGTAATGATTTATAAAAAATACATCGCAAAACAGCGTAAGGGGGCTCTGTAAATGTATTGCACTATTTTTCAATTTATGTTAGAAGAAGTAAACAATCACCCTGTTTAGAAACTTCCATTTTGGAACAGGTTCCCTAGAAATGACCTGTTCGGTAATCGAGTTATTGGGCAGGTCTAATAAGGAATATGTATGAGGATAGTACAGTCTATATTTATTATTATAGGGTTTGTTTTTGTAGTTCTTGGCGTTTTAGGGGTTTTTTTACCGATATTACCGACAACCCCATTTTTGCTTGCTGCGCTGTTTTGCTTTACAAAAGGCTCCCAGCGGGTGCAGCGGTGGTTTATGGCAACCGAATTATATAAAAAGCATGTAAAAGAATTTAATGAAACCCGATCTATGACTCTCAAAAATAAAATACTCATTCTTGCCTTTGCCTCTATAATGTTGCTTGCCGGTTTTTATTTTTCAAAAAGTCTCCATGCAAGAATTATGATTGTGCTCGTAATCTGTGTAAAGTATTATGTTTTTCTATTTAGAATTAAAACAATCAAGCAAAAAAAGTGAAGTATAGACGGGTATCGGGATAGACCTACCAGCATTGATACATTGAATTGCAGCACAAGGGATGTCTCTATGGAGCTAGATTTTAAACAGAAATATGAAGAAAAACGGCATGATACTATGATAATTGGCGTATGCCTTTCGTTAGTAGGGGGATTCTTAGACGCTTACTCGTATCTATTGAAAGGCAAGGTATTTGCGAATGCACAAACCGGTAATCTAGTTTTACTGTTTATTTCGGCTGCTCATTGGGAATTGCATAAATCCCTGAAATATATTTTGCCCATCGCTACATTTGCATTTGGTATTTTTATTTCAGAATTTCTGAAGCATAAACAATATCTCAAAAATTATAAGCGGATGTCCGCTGTGCTGTTTTTTGAAGCAGCAGTTATTGCTGCAATCGGGTTAACCGGTACCTATTTTCAGCATGATGTTATCAATTCCGTTATTTCGTTTATTGCAGCGTTGCAAGTTGCCAATTTTGATACGGTGGATGGTAATCCTATTGCAACGACAATGATCACCGGTAACTTAAAAAGCTGCATGGTTAATTTAGCAAAATACCGCACTTTAAAAGACCGGCAGTATCTTTATTCTTTCTTTAAATATTTTTGCATCATTGCAAGTTTTGGAGCTGGTGTTGCTGCTGGCTTCCTTACGATTAAATGCTGCGCCGATAAGTCGATTTTGCTGTGCGAAGGGTGTATTATTATTGCATTTACAATGTTGCAAAGAGAAGAGAAGACCTCTAAAAGCTCGATTTGATTTTTAGTAGCGGCATTTCTAAAAATCTATACCTGAGTTTTTTGCAGATGCCATTCCCTAAATAAGCATTCTTGACATATTTAGTATCTATGATATGATTTAAAATGGTATTTTAATTAAACCTGCTCGACAATGAAGGTATCGAACAGATATATTCTATTTTGAAGGACATTATAGGTTATGGAACAAATTCTTTGGTCTTACAATAAGCTGCCGAAAACAGAAAATAAGCAGCTGAAAGTTATGGCATTGCCGGAAGTTGCAAAAGCTCATACCTTTCATAAAAGTTTTCCCCAATATGCGCAAACTCCATTGGTACAGCTGCCGAATATGGCATCACTGCTCGGCGTTCATTCTATCTTTATTAAAGATGAATCGTGGAGGTTTGGACTGAATGCTTTTAAAGTGCTAGGCGGTTCTTTCGCTATGGCAAAATATATTGCCCAGCAGCTTGGGAAAGATGTTTCTGAACTGCCGTATCAGGTACTTACCGGCGAACAGTTGAGAAAAGAATTTGGGCAAGCAACTTTTTTTACTGCAACAGATGGGAACCATGGGCGCGGTGTAGCATGGGCAGCAAATAAACTTGGACAAAAATCTGTTGTTTTTATGCCGAAAGGTTCTACAAAAACCCGATTTGATAACATTGCAAAAGAAGGAGCCACCGTTACAATAGAAGAAGTTAATTATGATGAATGTGTCCGTATGGCAGCAGCTGCAGCGGAAAAAACGGAACATGGTGTTGTAGTACAAGACACTGCATGGGACGGATATGAAGAAATCCCTGCATGGATTATGCAAGGTTACGGCACCATGGCATTTGAAGCTGCCGAGCAATTAAAAGCCGCCGGCGTTGAACGCCCCACCCACATTTTTGTACAGGCTGGAGTAGGTTCTCTTGCAGGGGCAGTACAAGGCTATTTCAAAAATTTATTTCCTGATAATTGTCCTACTACTACTGTTGTAGAAGCCCGTGCCGCTGATTGTTTGTATAAGTCGGCAACTATCGGTGATGGAAAGCCTCATTTTGTAACAGGTGATTTACAAACCATTATGGCAGGACTCGCGTGCGGAGAGCCGAATACAATCTCTTGGGATATTTTGAAAAATAATACCGACTGCTTTGTGTCAGCTCCTGACTGGGTAGCTGCACGGGGAATGCGTATGCTCGCCGCACCCTTAAAAGGCGATACTCCTATTACGTCAGGTGAATCAGGTGCGGTGCCGTTCGGTCTGCTTGCTGCAATCATGCAAAATGACGATTTGCAGGAACTTCGTGAGACACTAAAACTCGATAAAAATTCAAAAATCTTGTGTTTCTCTACGGAGGGAGATACTGATCCTTGTATGTATAAAAAAATTGTTTGGGAAGGTTTCCATTCAACGGTAAAATACTAGACCTGTTTGGAAACGTTAGTTTCAGAACAGGCTGCTTTGAAATGCGATGTTCTAAATCGTGCTATTTGCGTGATTTAGAACTCGTCAACCTGTTAGAAAAAGGAGTTATCGAACAGGGATAATGTACTTCTTTGTACATTTTTCATTGCCGAAATATTGTTATGTGGACTGCTTTCGGCAGCTTTTCATAGGATAATAGTCTTAAAATCAAAAATAATGTATAATACCGACAAAAATTCATTAAGACTGACGACAAAAGAGTTATATCCGCTTAATATTTTCCCGAACAATTTAATAACTGAAATTGGAGGTTATTTTATTTATCTCTTGTATATAGGAAGAACTGATATTACAGGCTCCGATTGGGGCGATGCTTTTGCACAAGCGATAAAAGGTATGCATTTAGACTCTCCTATTGGTATTGCTGATGTTGTACTAAATAAGAATTGTTGGTCAATGAAAACAGTCAAAAATCCTGCTCCATTTTCTGCAAAAACATTCGCCGTATAAGCGGTCGCTGCTCTCCGGATTACTCCTATGGAATTACTGACCCGCATAAAGATGTTCAGAAAACAGGAGAAGCTGTTTTAGGAATTTGGAATGAACGAGTAAATATTGCAAATGATCATTATAGTCAATTACGAACTTCCATATTAGTAAGAAGTAATGATTTACTTTCATACAGTTTATTTGAAGAAGAAACTCTTAGGTATAGAACAACAGATTATCATTGGGAGGTAAATAAAAACGGAAATTTAATCGGTTTAGATAAAAAAGAACAAATTTGTTTTACATGGCAGCCTCATGGTACCCTCTTATTATTCATGCGCCGGTAGAAGAATTTTTGAAAAGTATCAATAAAATGCGCATAGAAATTATAGGCATCACAGGAAGTATTTTGCTTATTTTTTTAATTACTGCAGCGTTTATCTTGCGCAGGGTTATTAACCCCATACACGCTACCGTTACCGCATTACAGAATATTTCACAAGGTGAAAGAGATTTAACAGTACGGCTGCCGCTTCTTGGAAATGATGAAATTACCAATCTTGCCGATTATTTTAACCGCACCATTACTTTTAAAATTAGCCCTTAACCAATTCTATATTTTCAACGATAATTTGTTATGGAGTGTTCTCATGTGAAAATAGTAATGGGAACCTCTAAAAACGGAAGTTTTTAGAGGTTCCCTAATCCTGTTCGGCAACTTCAGCTTCCGAACAGGCTGCTTTGAAATGTGATGTTTTAAGTCGTGCTATTTCAACGGCTTAAAACTTGTCAATCTGATCAATAGTGAAAGTATCGGACAGGTCTAGTGTAAGGGGAATGTAAGAATACAGATGAAAAACAAGATGAATATTTTTAGAACGATTGCAGTTTGTCTCAGCATCCTATCATTTTTGCTAGGAATTACCATAACATTAGGCATTTTTATGCCGCTTACGGGATATGTACAAGAAAATTATACCCTTTTTACTATCGGTCATGCCGTTTTTAAAACTTATGGATTTTCTGCATTTCTTATTCCGCTGTTATTTCTCTATGCTTCGGTTGTGTTATTTATACCGGGGTGGCCGCAAGAAACTGCAAGCGTTTTCTTGGGGGTACCGGTTTATTTTATCACAGCTGTGTTAACAGAACGCCTGCTGTACGGCATTACCGCATATATAACTATTCCTCTTATTAAACATTTTGCTGTTAGTACAATTATTATTTGCGGTTTGCTTCTTATCTGTGTTGAAATTTTTATGATGATTGAATTTTCTGAAGCAGTGATGAAAACTGTAAAAAAGATCATATACGGTGATGCCGAGGAAGATGCTCCTGCCGATGATGCGGCGGATTTACCGGAAAACGCAGCGGCTTCTGATAGTTCGGAAAGTACAGCAGCAGCGACAGCTGCCTCCGCTGCCGCTCCCAACACTGCGGAGATAAGAAGTGCGCAAACTGGAATATCCGCCGCAAAACCGGAATATACATCCGGTGAGCGGCAGCCGGATAGCAATCAGGCTGCTGTGTATACACATACGGTAGGTAGTAGCGATATTCCGGTAGTCGATCCTCGTGCAGCAGGAGAGGCTGAAGCGGAGACGGAAAAAAAAGCAGATTCTGATAGTCAGGAAAGTGCAGCAGTTATGGCAGCCGTTTCAGCTCAGACCAGACCTGAAGATTTTGTGCTTAGCGATACCGAACAGTCGCTGCCGCCTACTGAAGAAGCTGCTGCCGGTAAACATATTGTAGATGTCGTTGCCGGCAGGGACAGCGAAGAAACGGCTCATACCGTCTTGCAATCGTTTGACAGTGCTGCTGCAAGCGTGCACGATACCGGTGAGTCAGCAACAGCTGTTACTCTTGCTGCTGATAATAAGCCGCTGCCGGTTTTTGATCCGCATGATCCTAATAATTTATTCAGTAGTTTGGAAGAGATAACTGCTGATGTGGAAAGAATTAAGCACACTGATTATTCGAATGCTGCTGTAGAAACACCGTACCGGAATCCTGATGCTGGAGAGTCGACCGCAACGGCTCAGCCGGTTAAGACGGCTCAGCCGTTGAATCAGCCTTCTTTAGAACAAGCAGCGGCATCATCAGAACAAAGTGCGAATACGGCATACAATGCCGCACCTGCTGATTCAGCAGGTGCTCATTCTGTAGCTATTGATGCTGCAAGTGCTGATACAGCCGCTGCGGAGCCGGCAGCAGTAAAGGCTGCACCTACAGCACCGGCGGTACAATCGGAAACAGAGCCAGCGGCTGCACAATCGGAAACAGAGCCAGCGGCTGTACAATCGGAAATAGAGCCAGCGGCTGTACAATCGGAAATA
>JBQMYN010000084.1:0-9774 GCA_052173475.1 Treponema sp. | reverse complement strand
AAAAATTAAAAAATTTGCTCTTTTTCTGCTAAAAATTTGGTGAATGATCGGATTTTTCTACGAATAAACCGGTTCGGGAACTTCCGGTTGAGAACAGCGTACTTAAAAACTCATCAACCTGACCGATAATTTTGTTATCAAATAAGTCTACTATTTGCAGGATTTTTCAGGTATAGGAGCGTATCTGCTTTGCATATAAAGGGGAGTTTCAAATATGCCGACAACGTATCTTTTTGATATGGGTTCCACCTTATTGGAGTTTCATAATTTAAAATGGAATGAAAACGAAATACTAAAAAACGCTCATAGCCGTGTAATACGTTATATTTCAGATATTTATGGACAATCTATCGCTGAAAAAATAGACACAGATGTCATTATACCGTGGTATTCATATACTGAAAGTGAGCGTAAAATCAAAAATATGGAATACCGCATTTGTGAAGCCTTATTCTTAAAATTTAGCAGCTTAGAAGTGCATCTATCCTATAGGGATATTCTTGAAATATTAAAAACAGAATATTTTGATTTTTATACCTATGCCCATCCGAATGAAAACGCTCTTGAGTGCCTTAAAATTTTAAAGGCAAGAGGCTGTAAAATAGGTATTGTCTCAAATACGATATACCCTAAAGAAATATATCTTGAGATTTTTAAGAGAGAAAGGCTGGATGTATATATTGATACTTATACGTTTAGTTATGAAAACACCTATATGAAACCGCATCCTTCTATTTTTTTACGCTCGCTTATGGCATTAGATGCAAAAATTTCTGAAACAGTTATGGTAGGGGATAATGAAGAAGCCGATATTAAAGGTGCAAAGGCTATAGGGTTAAAAACGTGTCTATATGACAAAAACAAGCGGTATAAACAACACCACGCCGACTATTCAATTACCAATTTTATGGACATTATAGATGATTAAACCTGTTCCGAAACTTCCGTTTCACACTCGTTTATGACATAAAAAACCGACAAACCAATTTTGGAGGATGATACCATGAGAATAACTAAAGCCATTTGGGGAATTGTATTCGCGTCTACCCTATGTATGCTACACGGAGAACAAAAAAACACAATCACAGAAAAAATAGCATTCTTACAGGAAACAAACATAGTTGAAATCAGTAATAGCGAACTTACTTCATTTTATGATACTGGAATGAAGACTCGTGTTATCAAAAAATTGCATGAAGTATACAAAGACAATACAATAGCTAATGCACTCATTGATTATATTACGGTTGATAACTACAAGATTATGAATGTTATAAAATTAAAAAATGGACGCTATTTTCTCAATTATTGGGTCAGAAGTGATGATGAAAAAAAACCGCAACAGGAGAACTCCGCTGCAGCACTTGGACGGCACTTATATAACCACCATGTTTTTTTTATATATAATCCGGACAAAAAACAAATTAGCTCCATAAAATATACTTATTCAGCATATAGTCTGCTGCTTTTTCATGTCTATCTATATGATGGGAACGCCGTACTGTATGGAATAGGGAATAATTCTTCATTTGGAATGGCACGAACAGATATATATTTTCTTGCGTTTTCTACTGATAACCTTGAGTTGCTGTTCTCTGAGTGTATTGATTTTTCCCAAGCATATTATTCAGATGAAATAGATGATATTGCCTTTCAAAAAGATTTTATCTTCAATAAAAACACTATACGGTTTTTAGGCAAAGATTTCAATTTCGATTTACGGTACTATAAAAACTATGATAAAACCTATACGCTTCCATAGGACGGTGCCATAATAAGGTATGGTGGTATGTAAAAAAATCAATATTGAAAAGTACAGGATAATGTGATATTTTATAGTGAGTATATGGATTAGATAAAAAGTAGGAGTTGCAAGAAATGCGAGTAAATCTATTCTGAAATTGAAGTTTCAGAATAAGGGCTGTCAAAAAACTCAAGTTTTTGGATAGCTTACTGAGGTTTAGACACAATATTTAAAATTAAGTCATTACTGTATAAGGACTTAATTTTAAACTCGTCGGGAATGCTGATAGCAAAAAGTTAGCGACTTTTTGCCATCAGTGTTGACATCCCCTGCCGCGAACACGAGCTAAATGCGGTAGTTTCATTTTTACTTCCTATAATTACAAATTATCATACAGGAGTTTCTATGAAACCGTTACTACATATAAAAAACTTATTTTTGTCAGTAAATGAAAAAACCATTCTCAGCGATGTGAATTTAACGATTAACCCGGGAGAAGTGCACGTTGTTATGGGACCGAATGGCGCAGGAAAGTCTACCCTTGCAGCAGCGATTGTCGGGAATCCCCAGTTTACTATTCAATCTGGTTCCGTATCATTTAATGGAGAATGCTTAAATGAAGTACCAGTTTATGAACGAGCCAGAAAAGGTATCTTCCTCTCATTTCAAAATCCGGAGGAAATACCGGGACTCAAGGTGGAAGAGTTTCTACGGGCAGCAAAAGAGGCAGTAACAGGAAAAAAAGTTCCGCTGCTGCAATTCCGTAAAGAGTTACTCAAAACAATGGAATCCCTTCATATCGCTCCTGAATACGCAAACCGAAGTTTAAATGTCGGATTTTCCGGCGGAGAAAAAAAGAAAAATGAAATTTTACAGCTTGCAATTTTACAACCTAAACTTGCTATTTTAGATGAAACCGACTCAGGTTTAGATATTGATGCAACAAAAATTGTTTTTGAAGGCGTTTCAAAAATACGGACATCAGATATGGGTATTTTAATTATCACGCACCACAGCAAGGTTCTGGAATATTTAAAACCGGATGTTGTACATATTTTGATAAATGGCTCTATTGTAAAAACAGGCGGTTTTGAACTGGTCAACCATATCCAGCAATACGGATATACACATATACAGGAAAACGTATGACGGCAGTAGAAAACACACAAAACAGCGAATCGTTATTTCAAACACGCAAACGGACATATATTTCCGATATAGAGCGCGGAGTATATGACATTAAAGACGAAGTTCCTTACCAATATACTACGGGAATTGGATTGAATGAAGAGGTGGTTAAAAAAATTTCCGAACGAAAAAAAGAACCTGCGTGGATGCTTGCGCTGCGGTTGCAGTCATTACAGCATTTTTTTAACCGCCCAATGCCCGACTGGGGAGCCGACATTTCTGATTTAAATATACAAGAGATTATTCATTATATTGTCTCCGATGAAAAACCGCTTACTTCAAACTGGGAGGATGTGCCTGAAGAAATTAAGCAAACATTTGACCGTTTGGGGATTCCAAAAGCAGAACAAACCTCACTCGCGGGGGTCGGGGCGCAATATGATTCTGAGGTTGTTTATCATAGCTTACAAAAAAACCTTTCCGAACAAGGCGTTGTGTATCTTGATATGGAATCCGCTGTATTACAGTATGAAGATATGGTCAAACAGCATTTTATGAAGCTGATAAAGCCGAATGATCATAAATTTTCTGCATTGCATGGAGCGGTCTGGTCTGGCGGATCATTTGTGTATGTCCCCAAAGGTGTAAAAGTAGAACTACCACTGCAATCGTATTTCAGATTGAATGCTAACCAATCCGGACAATTTGAACATACCTTGATTATTGTGGATGAAGGTGCTTATTTGCATTTTATTGAAGGATGCAGCGCACCCAAATATTATAAAAATGCGCTCCATGCCGGAGCGGTAGAGCTATATGTCGGTAAAGGAGCAACACTTCGGTACTCCACAATAGAAAACTGGTCGCGGAATTTATATAATCTTAATACAAAACGAGCATTAGTCGAGGAGGATGGAGCTATAGAATGGGTGTCAGGTTCGTTTGGTTCCCGTGTTACTATGCTCTATCCTATGAGCATCTTAAAAGGCGACCGCTCCCGCTCTGAATTTACCGGCGTTACATTCGCATCGGCAGGACAATGCCTCGATACCGGAACAAAAACAGTACACATCGGTAAAAACACTGTTTCAGAAATGCATTCTCGATCTATTGCAAAAAACGGCGGGGAGGCAAACTATCGAGGACTACTCTACATTGGCAAAAATGCAACGGGCGCAAAAGCACTTGCCGAATGCGAATCGCTTATGCTGGATAACGAATCCCGCACTGATACTATTCCTATTATTGAATGCCGTACCGACGATGCGGATATAGGACACGAGGCAAAGATAGGGCGCATCAGTGATACCATGATCTTTTATTTAACGCAGCGCGGACTTGATGAAGCAACTGCCCGATCGCTCATCATTAAAGGTTTTGTAGAACCTATTTCAAAAGAACTACCGCTTGAATATGCTGTTGAACTGAATAATCTTATTACCATTGAATTAGAAGGGACAATTGGCTGATGAAAAACGATACTTATTTTGAACGTCTTGATTACACTATAACACCCGTTCACGCAGTTTCTGCCCCGCCGGTATGTTTTTTTACCGAATCGCAAACGGCACACTATATGCCTATTAAAGAATATTTAGCAAGCCTACATAGTACACAGGCTGCTGCCCTGTTCAATTTTGAAAAATCACATCGGGAGCGGCATTGCGGTCTTGGACAAACACTGATTCAAGCAGTACATTCATCATGTAATAGCGGTTTTTATCTTAAAATTGAAGATGAAAAAAGAGAGCAGGAACAGCAAACCTTTTTTGTACACTACTGTCTTACTACAGCATATCCGGTGTTATATGATAAAAATGCTATTGAAATTGCAGATAATGCGTGCGCTTGCATCATTTTATATTGTGATTCAGCTGCAAATGGCGAACCTGCCGTACCATACTACCGGAATGGCATACTCAGTATTTCTATAGGGAAACATGCTGCTGTTGAAATTATCAAAATACAAAACTTTGCGGATTCTGCGGTTAATTTTGAAACAATCCGCATGGATGTACAGGAAAAAGCACAGGTAACGGTGCATGATATTCACTTGGGATCGCAAAAAAGCGGCACTTCTTATGCTTCATATATACAAGAAGATAATGCAGAAGTCCATATTTATCCGCTCTATTTTGTGGATAAAACCCGCCGCATGGATATTGAACACGACCTCATCATTAATGGAAAGAACACCATTGCAGATATTACTGCACAAGGAGCGATAAAGAATAATGCGCATAAAATATTCCGCGGAAATATATTTCTAAATAAAGGCTGCTGCAAATCTTCCGCCCGTTTTTCAGACAATAGCATTATGCTGGATAAACAGGCAGTAGGAATTAGTATCCCAACAATTTTTTGTGACGAAGATGATGTTATCGGTGAACACGCAGCGAGTTTCCTTGCAATAGACAAAGATAAGCTCTATTATCTGATGAGCAGAGGGTTTGATGACGCAAGTGCAAAAAAACTCATCATTGAATCTGCATTTCGCCCGGTTTTCAACCGTATACCGAATGAACACATCCGCAGCAAACTTAATACCGAGTTTGATATGCGCTTAGCAGCTGATCTATAGGAAGGCTTCAGGTTGTACAAGCATTTATTTCCGCTTTTAAATAACAGACCTATCCATTATCTTGATGCCGCTGCTACAGCACAGCGTCCTGCTGCGGTACTTGATGGTATGCACCGCTATTATGAGCAACATAATGGGAATGCAGGACGCGGCTCTCACAGTCTTGCAGTTGAATCTTCGCTTTTAATCGAAGAAGCCCGTAAAGCAACGGCGCATTTTATTGGGGCAGATGCTACGGGGGAAATTATTTTTACAAAAAATGCAACAGAATCTCTCAACATCATTGCATATTGTTATGGATTAGAGCATCTGCACTCCGGCGACGAAATTCTTATTTCTATCACCAATCACCATGCAAATCTTGTGCCATGGCAGTATGTTGCAAAAAAAACCGGCGCAGTATTACAGTATGTGTATTGTGATGCCGATGGAAATTTTAATTTTGACGATTTTTGTGCAAAGCTCAATGATAAAACAAAACTTATTGCGGTATCATGCGCCGTTAATACTACCGGCGTTATCAATCCTGTAGCGGCAATTATTGCAAAAGCGCATGAGTATGGGGCTGTAACGGTCATTGATGCAGCACAATCTATTACCCATTTTCCTCATGATGTTCATACATGGGATTGTGATTTTTTAGTTTTTTCAGGGCATAAACTTTATGCAGGGTTCGGTGCCGGTGTACTCTATGCAAAGTCCGCTTTGTTGGAAACAATGCCGCCCTTTTTATACGGCGGTAGTATGATTGAATTTGTAACAGAGCAAACCAGCACATATAAAGCAGGGTTTGAAAAGTATGAAGGCGGCACGCTTGATACTGCGGCAATTCACTCGCTCAAACTCAGTATTGATTTTATCGAAAGTATCGGCTGGAATGCGCTGCATACCTATCTGTCGGAATTAGACCGATATGCGCTGCAAGTTCTTTCGCAGTTAGATTTTGTAGAAACATACCATACTGCCGCAAAAGACCGTGTGCCGATTATCGCATTCAATGTTAAAAATGTACACTCTCACGATTCTGCGTGTATTTTAGATGAATATAAGGTGATGGTACGCAGCGGGCACCACTGTACACAGCCGCTTATGCACTATATGGGAGTGCCGTCATGCTGCCGTGCAAGTTTAGGTATCTACAACACTACTGAAGATATAGACTGTTTAGCGGCTGGGCTGAAAAAAGTACACGGCATTTTTGAAAATGATTAAGGACAGATACTATGGGAATTGAAGATATTTATCAGCAAACGCTGCTAGACTACTCCAGAAGAAAAGAGCATTGCCATACTATGGAAGATGCAACCGGTGTTGAACGCGGGCATAACCCCAGCTGCGGAGATGATATTACTCTTTTTATCAAAGAAAAAAATGGCATTGTGGAAGATGTTTCGTTCTCAGGCATCGGCTGTGCCGTATCAACGGCTTCGACCAATATGCTGATAGAATGTATTAAAGGGAAACCGTTTGAATATGCCCGCAAGTGCGTGGAACTTTTCTTCAAAATGATGGCAAAAGAACCGCTGACTAAAACCGAACTTGATATACTCACCGATGCGCAAATACTGGGATACTTTTCTGGCATGCCCGCCCGCATTAAGTGCGCAACATTAAGCTGGCATAGTGCAAAAGTCCTCATCGCCGGTAAATGAATAAACCTACAGGCAATGCCGCTGTCAACGCCACTGGCGATGCCGTTGACAACGCCGCTGGCAACGCTGAGGGACAATACCACTGACGATGCCATTCCCTTTCCCTATCAGGTATAAAACTTTTGTACTTAGGGATATTTCACCGAATATGTTTGTACTAAATCGATGGCGAGTTGATCGTATTTTAAACTCAAGGTACTGCCGGTAGTAAAATACTTACTAGCCAAAAGAGGAAATTGTGCTAACAGTACGGTCTCATTGCCTATATGCTGCAGTACTTCAAACATACCTATTGTACTACCGGCTGCAACCGGCGCAATGATATACGGAGGTACGGCTATCCGGTTTACAACAGTCGGTGTACCGGTGCTGCCGGAGCGTAAAGCAGTTACTGCAAGAGATTGTGTATGATAAAGGGGAAACGGAACTGGAATAAATGCAGCAGTACCGACCCGATCACAACTCCCCAAAACCGGTATAGGAGAAAGCTGAGCAAAAATATCGGGCAGCACCACAGTCTGAAATGAACGGAACGCCCATTCCATTAACGCATGAGAATCTTTCTCCCGATTTTTTTTCCCTTCAGAAAATGTGTTACCGGTGCTGCCCAGAATCACCGCAATAAAACGCGTTCCATTCCGTTCAGCGGTCAAAGCAATATTAAATCCGGATTCATAAATAAAACCGGTTTTCAATCCATCGCATCCCGCAAGTGAAGAAAGCAAGGTATTTGTTGCCATTTGACGAATGCCCGCCGCTGATTTGAAAGAATTATGTTTTTTCGGGTACACAAATTCTGTTACAGCATGAAATCGTTGTAGATTTTCAGGGTATTTTTGCAAATAGACCGCACAAAAACGGGCAAAATCTCTCGCTGTCGTGCGGTTATGTTCACTTAAACCAGTAGGCTCCACAAAAGAGGTATCCTGCAATCCCAGTGCCGCTGCTGTTACATTCATTCTTTCAACAAAAGCAGCTACACTTCCAGCGGTATGTATTGCCAGCGCAATCGCTGCATCATTTCCAGAAACAACAGACATCCCCCGTATGAGCTCTTCAACCGTTACCCGCTGATCTTTATCTAAAAACATGAGTGAGGAGCCGGCAGGAATATTCCGATGCCATGCCTGTGGGGGCGGGGTTATCATATCATGCAGATGAATCTCGCCCTTCTCTATCGCCTGAAATGCAGTAAAAATTGCTACAAGTTTTGTAAGCGATGCAGGCGGTATGCTCAGTTGAGGATTTTTTTCATACAGTAATGCACGAGATGCCGCATCAATGACAACGGCAGAGCGAGCAGTAATAGCAGGAGGCGGTAACACTGCCTCTTGACAGGGGCTGCACGAAAGAAGCGGCAGTGCTGTATGAAATGCCGACGGAAAATAGCGGTGCTGATACAACCACTGAATTTGAGCAAGGGCGGAGGAATCAGGTACATCGGCACCTGCATGTAAGATACGCTTTCCATGAATAACAAGCACCGCTATAAGCAGAATCCCCCAGCACAAAAGCAATAAGCAAATAAGTATGCTGTATTTAAAGATAGAATAGCGGCGTATCTTCATAAACCGGTAATGGTTAATTCCATAACCCAGCAGGATTTAAGGTTGAACCATTTTTATATACCGTAAAATGGAGATGCGGTCCCGTACTCATACCGGTACTGCCGACAGTCCCAATTTGTGTTGCTGTTGAAACCCAACTACCGCTTGAAGTTTGAATACTGCTTAAATGCCCGTAAAGCGTTTGATACCCTGAATGATGCTTAATAATAATATAGTTTCCATAGACAGAACTACAACCGGTAGAACTCACTTGTCCATTTAAAGCAGCATATACCGGCGTACCTTTAGCAACTGCTAAATCGATCCCATTGTGAAAACTTCTCGTTCCGGTTAAAAAAGGATTATCCCGCCAACCATATCGCGAAGATATGTGAAAAGCACTATGTAAGGGTTTCCTAAACAGATCACCGTTAATTTCTTGCAGCGTAGCCCAGTCAAGTTTTGCATCCGGTAAAAAAATAACGCTGGCTGGTTCAACCATATTATCCGTAAGGGTATTTACCTGCGCAAGTTTTTCGAGAGAAATCTTATAGGTATCTGCAATAGTCTCAGGAGTATCACCGTCTTTAACGGTGTAAGGAATACCATCAATCGAAGGTATTTTTAACACCTGCCCAATTTGCAGCGTTCGTGTGTTTCTTAGTTTATTCAAACTAATAATAGCATCTTGGCTCACACCGTATTCCGACGCGATATTTCCAACCATATCCCCCTGCTTAACAGCGTATACACGGTAAAACAATTCTTTTTGCTGCGGGATAGGTATTGACAAATCGGGAATATCGGTAGAAAGTACACTTCCACCGCCCATACCGCTCTCAGCCGATTCGGTTTCAACAAAATTCCGTTTAAGCCAAAAAGACAAAAACACAAGAGAAAAACAAAAAATACATACAAGCCAAAGCCAAACTACTTTCATTGTTACTATCACAAACTTTTCTATTATTATACTGCCTAGTATTAAACCTGTTCGATGACGAAAATATCAAACAAGTTTATTATAATAACAATTTAAAAAAAATCAAGTACCTGCATGAGGATGGCATCGGGGCTGTCCCAAAAGTATGAAGGTATGATAGGATCAGGATATGAGTAGAGGAG
>JBQMYN010000083.1:0-9979 GCA_052173475.1 Treponema sp. | reverse complement strand
CCCCCCCGAATCGGGGAATGTGTAATTGCTAATCAGAACAGCTATTACTCGCTTCATTATTCAATCATTTGTATTAGTAATAACAAATATCACCATCTAGTAACAATACACGCTTCTCTCTTGCGGGCTATTGCACAGTACGCCTTTTCCCCTCCCATGATGAACATTTTTTCAGATTGTTTAGGAGGTTTACAATGAAAAAACATTTTTCGATTCGCTATAAACTTATTCTTATCTTTGGGCTATTGATCGCCCTTGCTTCAAGTGTTGAAGGGTTGCTTGCCGTAAGAACATCGCGCAAAGCCGTAACAGAAAAGGTTGAAACTCATCTTATTGACAAGGCGACTGACACCGCTGCAATTATACAAGGGAGAGTAGCTGCACTCTTTCAATTTATGCAAGGTATTTCCAGAATGCCGGTGTTTACTGATGAAACAATCTCATTTACTGAAAAAATGGTAGCACTGCAAAAAGAAGTCGCTTTTAATGCAACACTTCACGAGGCGGTTATCACCGATGCTCAGGGGACTATGTATACAAAGACAGGGACTACAGTATCGGTTCAGAATTCAAAATGGTATCAAATGGCGGTGTCGGGAAATAACTTTATGACAGAACCGCAAGAATCATTGACGGATGGCCGTCTTATTTTTACTTTTGCCGTCCCTATTTATAATGCGCAACATACAATTATCGGGACAATCGCAGCAGGCATTCTTGCCGAATGGCTTTCACAAGCTATTAACGATATTGTAGTTGGTCAAACAGGGTATTGTCATGCTATAGAAAGTGATGGGACCATTGTTGCACACAAAAATTTTGACTGGGTAACACAAAAATTCAATGGTGCTAAGATGGGAAAACAAGACACTGCATATAAATCCTATGGGGAATTCATACAATCAATTTTGAACACCGAGAAGAGTGCGGTAGGTTTTTATGAATACGGCGGGCATCATTATATTGCATCGTATGCAAAAATCGTTTCATCAGGGCGGATCATTATTGTTACTGCCCCGTATAATGAATTTATGGGGACGGTAAATGCCTTACGCACCTCCATGATCGGTATTGGTGTAATCATCTTGCTTACTGCCTTAGTAATCGTATACCTTGTTGCCCGCGCGATGGTACAGCCTATTCAAACTGCTGTTTCTGCCTTGCAAAATATTGCACAAGGCGAAGGGGATTTAACAGTTCGTCTGCCGGTAAGCGGCAATGACGAGATCACCGATATGTCTGAATACTTCAATGAAACAATTGCAAAAATCGGTGCTTCCATTCAGCAGGTTGGTATAAATAGTAATAATATGGAAGAGATTGGTAATGAGCTTGCCTCCAATATGACTGAAACCGCCAGTGCCGTCCATGAGATTAGTACAAATATTGACGGTGTTAAGCAACAGGCATTGACTCAAGCTGCCAGTGTTACTGAAATGGCGGCAACTATCGAAGAAATTGTCCGCACGATTAAGCAGTTGAATACGAGCATTGAAACACAAGCCGCTTCTGTGTCCCAGTCTTCCAGTGCAGTTGAACAAATGGTTGCAAATATCGACTCTATTGGAAAAACGCTTGATAAAACCGATCAGGCTATCAAAAGTCTTACAACTGCAACCAGTGATGGAAAGGCAACGCTGACAACATCTAATACGGTAACGCAGAAAATAGCCGAAGAGTCCGGCTCACTCATGGAAGCATCGAACGTTATCCAGCACATTGCCTCGCAAACAAACCTTTTGGCGATGAACGCCGCGATCGAAGCTGCTCATGCAGGAGAAGCCGGAAAAGGTTTTGCCGTTGTTGCTGATGAAATTCGTAAGCTCGCCGAAGAATCTTCAGTACAAGGAAAAACAATAACTGCCACGTTAAAAACCTTGAGCGGTGAAATCGAAACGCTTTCTGCTTCATCTAAAACAGTAGAAGCAAAATTCAATGTCATTTTCAGTCTTGCAGAACAGGTAAAAGAGATGAGCAACCGGCTTACCGAAGCGATGCGAGAGCAGGAAAACGGCAGCAAGGAAGTGCTGATTGCAATTAAAAGTATCAACACAGTAACCACGGAAGTACAGGCTGGTTCAGAAGAAATGCTGAAAGGAGGGGAGGGCGTTGCAGAAGAAATGCAGAAGCTCGATGGACTTACCCGTGTGATTACCGAAAGCATGAACGAGATGGCTTCCGGTGCTGTGCAGATTAACAATGCCGTGCATGAAGTAAACGAGATTACGCAAAAGAATAAGCGGAGCATTCAGAATCTTGCGGAGGAAGTAGGAAAATTTAAAGTGAATTAGAGTAGGGAACCTCTCCGTGCTGCTTTCTTGACTGTTTAATTCATGCGGACTATAATGAGCAAATATGAAACGTAAACTTATAACTTCTGCTTTGCCGTATGTGAATAATATCCCGCATCTCGGTAATCTTATTCAAGTACTTTCTGCCGATGTATTTGCTCGTTTTTGCCGTCTGCGCGGATATGAAACGCTGTATGTATGCGGAACTGATGAGTATGGTACTGCAACTGAAACGAAAGCATTGGAAGAAGGTAAAACACCCCGTGCATTATGTGATTATTATCATGCTATTCACCGCGATATTTATCACTGGTTTAATATTAGCTTTAATTATTTTGGGCGCACCTCGACCCCTCAGCAAACCGAAATTGTACAAGATATTTTTAAACATATCGAAAAAAACGGTTTTATAAAAGAGCATACCATTGAACAGCTGTACTGTCCTCAATGTGCGCGGTTTTTGGCTGACCGGTATATACGCGGTATCTGTCCTCACTGTAATTATGATGAGGCCCGCGGCGATCAATGTGAACATTGCGGTACATTGCTGGATCCAACTGAACTTTGTACGCCCCGCTGTTCTACCTGCGGAGGAACACCTGAACCGCGTGCTACAAAGCACTTGTATATTGACCTACCCTCAATAGCAGCGCAGTATGCGCCATGGATGGAAAAAGCAAGCAAAGAAGGGCAGTGGAGCAATAATGCGGTTCAAATGACTAAAGGATGGCTGCGTGACGGGTTGCAGGAGCGGGCTATTACCCGTGATTTAAAATGGGGCATTCCTGTTCCGAAAACCGGTTTTGAAGATAAGGTATTTTATGTCTGGTTTGATGCTCCAATCGGGTATATTTCTATTACAAAATGCTTTACTGATATTACCGGAAGCGATTGGAAAAACTGGTGGCTCAATCAAGACGATGTAGAGCTGTTTCAGTTTATTGGAAAAGACAATATCCCGTTTCATACGGTTATTTTCCCTTCATCGCTTATTGCATCGGGACAAGATTGGGTAAAACTGCACCATATTTCGAGCAGTGAATATCTGAATTACGAAGCAGGAAAATTCTCCAAATCCAAAGGAATTGGGGTTTTCGGCTCTGATGCAAAAGAATCGGGTATTCCGGCGGATATGTGGCGATTCTATATTTTCTACAATCGGCCTGAAAAAAACGATACACAATTTACATGGAAAGATTTTCAAGAGCGAGTGAATAGTGAACTTATCGGGAACCTGTGTAATCTCATCAACCGTACACTGACGTTCATTGCGCGCTACTATAATGGAGTAATTCCGCACTGTGACGGATTGCAGTCTAAAAGAGATGATATTCGTGCAGTAACGGAACATCTGCGCTTGTCAGCCGAAAAAAGCAGCACTAAAATTGCGGAATTGCTGGAACAGGCAGAATTACGCGATGCGTTCCATGAAGTGTTTGTACTGTCGTCAGTTGCGAATAAAGCATTTCAAGACGGAGAACCATGGAAAAACCGCGAAGCCGATCCTGAAAAAGCAGAAGCCTTGCTGCATGAATTGTGTTATATCATTAAAGACTTACTTATTTTGATGCACCCCTATATGCCTGCATATGCTGATACGGTTGCGGGCTTCCTTGGAATCCGCATTTGGTCAGGGACGGTTTTTGATGCATTAAAACCAGTGCAGCCGGTTCCGGAAAATACGGTATCATGGAAAAATTTACTTGAGCGGACAGGGCTTACCGCTGTTGAAAAGCCGGCTATTATTTTTAAAACACTCGATGATGCGCTTATTCAGGGCTACCGTGAACGATATGCAGGCAGTCAAAAAGACCGTACCGGAGAAGAATCTTTGTGCAGCACTGCCGTACAAAATAAAAAAACTGAAAACAAGCAGAAAACTCAAAAGCAGTCTAAAAATACGACAGTAAAAATACCGGAACTACCGCCGGAAGAGCTTTTTAACCGGTTTATAGCTTTAAAAACTGCAAAAATTATAGCAGTACAAAAGCATCCTGATGCAGATAAACTATATGTTGAAACACTTGATGACGGTTCCGGCAGTGAACGGGTTATTCTTTCAGGCTTAGCACCGTATTTTTCGGTAGAAGAATTGATTGGTGCTGCTATTGTTATTGCCGATAATTTGAAGCCGCGGAAAATGCGCGGTATTGAATCGCAGGGAATGTTGCTTGCTTCACATTATACGGCGGCAGACGGTACTGAAAAAGTAGAGCTGGTTCATCCCGATAGCAGTGTCCCTGCCGGAACGCCGCTTGTTCTTGACGGCACTGCACCAAATATGTATAGCGAAAAACCGGCTGTTATTGATGCAGAAGTATTTTTTGCCGTTCCTCTTACGGTAGAACATTATGCGGTCTGCGCTGCTGGTAAAAAGCTCTTGGTAAATGGACAGCCACTTATGATGCAGTATGTACAAAATGGTATAGTGCAATAAACCTGAAATGCCAATGCCGATCGGGATGTCCTAAAAGCTGGTTACTTTTTGCCGCTGGCGATGACATCCCCTGTTTTTTTGATTTAGTTTGAGGTGTTTCAATTTAAATCATTATAATATAAAGACTTACATTGAAATTCATTATCAGCTTTACGGATGGATGTCAACTTATACAAGGAGCATATATGGGGAAATTTGCTATTATCGGATTAGGAGCATTCGGAATCCGTATGCTCGAAGAATTACTGCGTTTTACCGATGATGTTATTCTTATTGATAAAGATAAAACACTTGTTAATAAGTACGAAGGTAAAGCACGCAAAAGCATTGTTGCTGATGTTACTAATGAAGGTGTTTTACGGAAAAGTTTACCGCAAGGCGTTGCTGCGGCTATTGTTGATTTAGGCGGAAAAATTGAGCTTTCTATTATGGTTACCGCGTATTTAAAAAAGATGGGGATTAAAGAGATTATCGTCAAAGCACTCAATGATCGGCATGAGCATGTTTTAGCGCATGCCGGAGCAACAAATGTTATTTTTCCCGATCGAGAAGCTGCAAAGCGGGTAATGCCCATGATGGCATCGGCATTGTTATTCAATTTTATGCCTATTTCTTCCAACCTTGCTTTAGCGGAAGTCGGTGTTAATGCTGAATATGTTGGTAAAACGCTGCTGGAGGCAAATTTACGAAAAAATCTCGGTCTTAATGTAGTTGCAGTACGAAAAACAGATAGTGAAACCTTTGATTTTATTAATGATCCGAATTACCGTTTCGCAGTCGATGATATTCTTTTATTAGCAGGATCTGAAGAACATATTTTTACTTTTTCGCGTCATACAAAAGACTTACACAATAAGGGGCTTTTTGGCATATTCCGGAAACTTTTTCCGCGAAAATAGCTGTATCTCTATGCGGCAAGCAGGAATGTTGATTACAGTCTTTATGTACAGTCCTATCCATGCAATTTCATAGCAGGTTTATACTGCAAAAGCGGCGATCCTTTTTTATATATAATTGCATATAAGCAGCGTTCCATAAGCACATCTCTCATTTCTTGCCCTATTGTGCGCAGCTGAATGTCAGTTTGAGTTAGTAAGGCGATAATATGCGGTACGGCACTGCTGCTCCATTGCGTTCCTGCTTTGCGGTACTGTTCAATGCTTTTTTTTGAGGTAAACCCCATTTTTTTTAAGCTAAAGTCATCAAGTGTTCCCTTTTCTGCTAATGTATGCCAGTCTTTTAAGCGGCGAAAACAATAGGTGAGTCCTGCAATTATTTGAATAGAAGATGTTTCCTTTGAAAGTATGAGTTTTTGATGAATGCCTACGGCGTATTCAAAATTACCTTTTACTAAGGCATCAAAGAGGGAGAATACTGTTTCTTCCTTATTATGCGCCATCATCTGCTCCACCTCGTCAGCATTCAGGGTTGCTCCCGCTGTAAGAAAAAGGCTGATATGATTACAGGCTGTTTTTAATGCTTCGGTGTTGTTATCTACTAATTCAAGCAAGGTTTCTGCAGCTTCTGGAGTAATATTGATATGCAGCCGGGAGAAGAAACGGTGTATCCATTCATGTTTTTTATTCTCAAATAATTCCCAAAATATTTTTTTGTGGTCTTTCGGTACTAAGGCTTCTATTTTTTTATCAATACTGATTTCATCAGAAATAAGTATTAAAAATGCCTCATCAGTATGTTCAGCACCTTGTACCCATTGAGTAAGTGCTTGTATATCTTCTTTACGTTTTAATACTTCTGCATTACGCAATATTACAAAGCGGGCATTTGCAAAGAGCGAACCTGTTTGTAAAATATCAATTACAGCAGATATATCCGCGTCGCCGGCATAAAATATATGTGTGTCAAGTACCCCGTGTTTTTTTTGTGCAGCGGCTTTTATTGTGTCGAGCGCAGCATTACGCTCTCCTATTTCTGGTCCGCTAAACAGCCAGAGCGGTATACTCATGGTGGACTCCTCGAAAAGTATAGAAAAGAAAGAGTATAGGGCATCTTCGCAGGCAAAACGATTTTTTTCAGATGCCTTATCAGTAAAGCTGATAGGGTATCTTCTAAAACTAACTGTTTTTTCAGATACCCATATACTGCTGCGCTATTCTTCCTCAAATTTATTGCGGAATAATGTTTCCATTGCTTCTATAGCCGCTGCTTCATCGTTACCTTCCGCTGAAATAATGAGCTCTGTTTCATAACCGGCAGCCATAGTTATTATACCCATAATAGATTTTGCATTTATCTTCAAATTCATTTTTTCTATTGTAATATTTGACTGAAATTTATTCGCTGTTTGAGCGATAATAGCAGCCGGTCGTGCATGGATACCGGCACGGTTTTGTACAATAACTGTTTTTGTAGTCATAGCTCTTTCCTTGCATATATATGTTTTCGAACAGACTGACGAGTTCAACATCTTATTTTAAGTAACCTGCTTTGAAAGTTTCTGAGCAGGTTTATTCAATACTTACCTAAGTCCAATGATTTATTACAGGTACCTTGTGAAACGTATTTATAATCTTTCATCTTAGCAGATTATAGCTCAATATCCTGTTTTCTACAATGAGGATGTTGCTCTTTCCTCCATGTTTTCCATTAAAATACAACCGGGTATCTGCCGAAACTCGGCGATACAAAATGTGCAAGAAAGTATATTTCTCATCTCAATACCGCAACTTACATGTAAGGAGACCGGTAAGTGCATCCATGCAAGCTATTAGAATAAACGGGGCTATCCAAAAACTGTACTTTTTGGATAGCCCCGTTTAATGTATTTTGTAAAAAAATTCTTAAAAAACTAAAGTTGTGAGATAGCCGTTTAATTGCTATTTATTCTTAAAACTCTTGGAATTTCTATTCCGTTTATCTTAAATACAAAATCCGCTTCATCATTGGAGCCCCATGTATTACTTCCATTGGTATGAAATTCATACTTAATCCAGCCCGGCTTATCCTGCGTATCCGATTTTTTATGCTCGATGATACAAGTATAGCTCCCTTTTGTGCGTTTAATTTCATAGTCAAGCA
The DNA here is from genome assembly GCA_052173475.1 of Treponema sp. Classification (GTDB taxonomy): domain Bacteria; phylum Spirochaetota; class Spirochaetia; order Treponematales; family Treponemataceae; genus Treponema. Next base: position 2,212 of record JBQMYN010000083.1, on the reverse strand, counting down.
GCGCAGGATCTATTGTTTCTGGTAAAACCTTTACATAAAAATAAAAAAGCTTTGTAGACTTATACCATAATTCTTCGCTTTTATAGTATTCAGTATAAGGGGTTGTACTAGTGTCTCGTTTCTCATTAATCTCGAAATTGCCTTTCTCTATTTTGATGTCAGGATCATGAATATTAACCGAATGCATGACCTGCTCTAAAGGAATATCATGAAGCCGTATTCCTTTTTTGCTGTGGGGATCAAGAAATATAATAATTATGTCGATCTTATGTGTCTTTTTAATATTCTCAGCCCATTGATTTCTTGGTTTAAACTTTAGCGTGAAATCATTGGAGGCTTTCTCAGTAGCAAGCTCGTATTCAGTTGTTTCAAAAATATCGGCAGGATAGTGCTCCTCAGGACGAAACTCATGTTTTTTAATACTAGCTTTTGTAATAAGGGTAATTTTTTTGTAGATACCGTAATTATCAGTATCTTTCATCTTGATAGTAAGTGTTGGATCCTTACTTACACCGAAGACATAATCTTTCGTATCGAGAGAGATGGAATCGACCCTCGGATATTGATATATTGTAAAGTTAAAGCTTTTTTTGCTGCCGGATGTTATTGCCGTACCGGTTTTTGGGTCAAACGGGTATACATAAAAGGTTTTAGGTTGATAACCTGTATGTTTTTCGGCTTTAGTTCGCAGTATGGAGTATCGGCTTTCATTTCGTACACAGCAGTTTCAAGATAGTCGGAAGTAGGGGAACCGGTAAATTCGGTTTTTTCGCTTATGACAAACTGATTGCACGTTGTTGAATCACTACCGCCGTTGGTAGTAATATATACCCGAGGGACGTGTTGAAAGCTTGCTTTTATCGTAAGTATCGTAAGGCATTCTGTTTGAAGCTTATTGTCGTTACCTTTGCAGCTGATTGTATCAATAGAGGCAGGTCTTTTATATACCGTAATCTTTTTTGTTGCATATATAGTGTCATCTGCAGTAGAATATGCAAAAACAGTTGCCTTTTGCGTATCACCCCATGACAGACCAGCATGTTTATAGGTTAATTTTCCGTCTTGCGTTATAGCAAAATCATAACTTGGAACTGCTTTCCATTTTATCCCCTGTTTCAGCTTGGAATCTTCATTTCCGTTTGCATTGAGGACTTTTGTCGTAAAGGTAAGTTCTTCATCAAAATACATTGAATCAGAACTGTCGGAGCAGGTGATACTAATCTTTGACGGAATAACCGAATCTACCGTAAGCGTAACCTCTTTTGTAAGAGCTTTATTTCCCTGTGCGGCAACGGTAATTGTTACAGTCCCGCTTTTTGCAGATTCTGCAACGGAAACGCTTGCTTTCTTTTCGTCGGAAGGATCTACTGTTACAGTTACATCTTTGTTGTCAGAGTTCCACTCCAAATTTCCCCACGAATCGGCTGGTTCCAAAACTGCAGTAAGGGTTGCACCATGCTCAAAATAAACCTCTGCGGCACTTGGGGTAAGCGAAGTAATTGCTGTCGCTCCGCGCTTATTGTCTACTTCAATAACAACAGAGCCGGTTTTGTCTCCTGCGGTCATGGTAACGGTACAGGTTCCTGCCGCTTTGGTAGTTACCGTGCCGTCTTCGGTAACTTCGGCAATAGTTGTAGAATCCGCACTATAGCTTAATTTCCGGTTATTAGGAAGAATAAATTGTTCAGCAGGGGTGTCTCCTATTTTTTCCGGCTCGTATGTAATAACCGGATTTAATTTGAAAGAAACCTCTCTACCAATTTTAACCGTTACCGGATCATGGGAAATTTTTGAAATTTTTGGTTCGGGTAATACGGAAAATCCGAGTGTTTTTGTTATTTTTGTATCTTCAACCGTAAACTCAATAGAAACCGGTGTTTTTTGTGCTACTTTTTTGAACACAAGATCGAATGTGTTATGAGCTGCAGCAGTAACTGTTACGGGAGGGTCGTTTTTAGGGGTACGGACTTGACATATAATCTTTTTATCTTTCAGGTTTTCATTGCCGCACTCGGCTTTGAGTGTGAGCTTTCCGGCAACATAAATTGCAGGATCTGTTGCAGTGTAGGGAATTCCATTTTTCAGCACTGTATCAACCGTACCGGTTTGTATTCCCTGTATAACGGATAGTGCAATAGCTCCCTTTTCAGTTATAGTAGGGGGGGGGGGGGGGGGGGGGGGGGGGGGGGGGGGGGGGGGGGGGGGGGGGGGG
>JBQMYN010000082.1:0-10020 GCA_052173475.1 Treponema sp. | reverse complement strand
AATGTAAGGGACATTGAGAATTGGAAATTTTACACTATGAAAGGACAAGGAAGACCCTGTATACCTGAGTTTTTAGAGCTGCCTATTACATAATCAGCAATTTTAGTATACAGTAACCCTATTCTGAAACTTCTGTTTCCAAACAGACTGCCTTGAAATGATCTGTTTGACAATGGGGGTATCAAAGAGCTTTAGTAGAGATATTTTAAAGGAGTTCTACAAATTTTATGGAATATATATGCGATTATTTGTCAGTTTTAAATGCAGAACAGTTATCTGCGGTATGCCATACCGGTTCTCCGCTGCTCATTCTTGCCGGCGCAGGTTCAGGTAAAACAAGAGTGATTACGACAAAAATTGCATGGCTGATTGCAGAAAAACAAGTACCTCCTGAATCTATTCTGGCAGTTACATTTACTAATAAAGCTGCACGGGAGATGTCTGAGCGGGCAGCTCAGATGGAACCGCATGCAAGCCGTTCGATAATACGGACATTTCACTCTTTTGGAGCATGGATGCTGCGCCGTTACGCCGACTGGGCAGGCTTATCACCGAATTTTACGATCTATGATGATGAAGATTCAGTATCGCTGCTGATGAAAGCTCAGCCGCAATTAAATAAGAATGAAGCACAGGGGTTTATGCGGAAAATATCCCGTGCAAAAGATCACTGTTTGCTGCCCGATAATCCGGAACTCAATACAATTGATCCCGACCCGCAATTTGCCTTAATGTACACAGCCTATCAGCAGCGTTTACGGGAAACAGGTAATGCTGATTTCGGCGATCTCATTTTACTGCCGGTGATGCTTTTAGAGGAACACAGTTCGATAGCGGCTGCCCTGCACCGCCGATTTAAAATCATTCTTGTAGATGAATATCAAGATTCAAACAGCGCACAATTCCGATTTTTGAAAGCACTGACCGGCACTCATTCCTATATTTGTGTTGTCGGTGATGATGATCAGTCTATTTACCGATTCCGCGGTGCAGAAGTAGAAAATATTTTAACCTTTGAACAGCATTTTGAAAATACGAAAATTATCAGACTGATACAAAACTACCGCTCCTATGCCCCGATTTTACGTGTTGCAGATTCTGTTGTTTCACATAATTATGGGAGGCTTGGCAAGACATTAGTTGCTGCGCGGGGAGAAAACGAGCAAAAGCCGATACTATACTATTTACCTAATCAAGATGCAGAAGCAGAATTATGCATACAATTAATTAAAAAGGCAGTACAAAATGGTGGAAACTACCGGGATTGGGCAATCCTCTACCGCACAAATGCACAATCACTTAATTTTGAAACCGCATTTTTACATCAAAAAATTCCCTATATGGTAGTAGGAACACTCAAATTTTATGAACGGGAAGAAATTAAAGACACTCTTGCACTTCTTGCATTGATTGCCAACGGAAAAGATGAAATTGCATTCCGCCGCTTAATTAACAAACCTGCACGGGGAATTGGCGAAGTGAGCCAAAACAAACTTATTGCCTATGCACGTATGTCATTACAGGCAATGCTTCTGCAGCGTCAAGAGACTCAAGAATTACAAGAAATTCAGGATGATGATCGGCAAAATAGGGACACTACTACTGATCCGGATTTTATTTCTATAATGCTAAAAGATATATCGCAGATAGGAATTTCAAAAAAAGCCGCAGTATCCGCACGCAGTTTTTTAGAATGTGTGCAGACATTACGGACACTGCTGCGCGGTGTTACAAAAGATACCGGTCTGACGGCAGCTATACATTCAACAACAGATGTAAAGCCCCCTACTCTCTCAGATACTATGCAGCCCCCCCTCGATCCAGTGCCGCATGGACAGATGCCCTCCGGTAAGGAACAGCGGGGGCATGTTTCCTCAGCTGATACACAAAGGGTACTGCCGGAGCAATCATCGCAAAAGGCGGCTGGATTTTCCCTGCATACGGCAAGAGGTGAAGGATTAGCAGGCTTTGTACAGGAAGCAGTAGATCGATCCGGCTTATCTACATTTCATCAACAACAGGATGAGATTATGGGAACGCAAAAAACTGCCAACATAGTGGAACTCATCAACACTGCTTCCCTGTATCCCGCTACTTTTGATGGACTGCTGAAATTCCTTGAACATATTGAGCTTGACCGGACACTTTCCGAAGCGGAAAGCGGCAGCAATGCAGTACATCTCATTACCATGCATAATACCAAGGGACTTGAATTTAAAAATGTTATTATTACCGGTTTAGAAAACGGTATTTTTCCCCGTACAGACGAAAGCAGCGAAGATATTGAGGAAGAACGGCGGCTCATGTATGTTGCCTGTACACGCGCTCAAGACAGCTTATACATGACGAGCTGTACCACCCGCCGTATGTACGGGCGGCTATCCTTTATGCAGCCAAGCCGGTTTTTATCTGAAATCGACCCTGCGCTCATTACCGTAGTCGGGGAAACTTTTACAGGCAATGCCCCTGCCGCTGCCGAAAGCGATGCCGCTTTGTGGAAATGCGGACAAAAAGTATACCATGATGATTATGGGTACGGGTATGTTATTGAATCCCGTCAGCGGGGCGGCGAGCTTGTGATTATTGTACAATTTGAAACAGGCGCACAAATGCGCTTTTTCCCTGTGTATCAAAAAAATCAGCTTATCAAGGTTGATGAGTGGTAACAGTCTCTGCAAGCAGACTGCAAAAGTCCTTATCAGCAAAGCTGATAACATCGCAAATTAAATCTAAGGTACACCTCTCGCTGAAGTTTTTAGAGGTTCCCATCAATTGCAAGAGGAATTACTTGCTGATTGTATATTTTAGCAGGCTGTGATACTATCACAGCTACCTATGATGCTTTTGTTATTATTCTGGCTGCCGCTTATTTTTATTGCGTCTATTGCGGGTACTGCAAAAAAAAGGACTCATCGCATTGCCTATTGTTTTGGTCTAATAGGCGGAGGAATAGCGTTTGCGCTTGCAGCATTTTTTATACCACCGACCATCTCGTATACTGATACACTCAAGCAGTATTGGCTTTACCGCTTTCTTTTTGATGCAGCCTTACCGGTCTTTTGTCTATTAGTATGTGCTGTTCCTGTATTATATGCTGTTTCATGCCGCAGCTGTACTGTCGGCGGTTCTTTTCTGCTCGGTTTATTAACCGGCAACACATATATCCACCTTTTTAAAATCAGCAGTAATCCTAAAGTACTGCCGACTGCATTTATTGTACTTACATATACTTGTGCAGTTTTTATATTTAACGCTGCTGCGGTATTTTCTATGCGGTTTTCATTTCCCCGTATTGCCGGTTACACACTTGGCAGCGTAGGCTTTATAGGAATATGCGCTATAGGATTTTTTGCCACCGCTCTATGGTACTTTAATGGGAACCCTGTAGTTTACGGGGGAATTTTTTTTCTTCTTATAGGGATCAGTGCGGCTGCAAGAATAATGACCGTTGCCGTTTCTTCTCAGAATTGATACATGCACAAACAGTGCTGATTCTGCCTCATCTTGCACTGCACAATTTTGAAGCGCGTTGTATATATCACCTAAAAAGATATGGAACGCTGTATAGGGCATCTGCAAAAAACTCAGGTATAGCTTTTAGCGATGCCATATCCGTGGCAGCTTTGCATAACATCGCTCATAAAGCTTAAGGGAAACCGGTAACTAACGATCACGGGGCTGTCCAAAAACTGAAAGCCTATCGGCTTTTTCTGTAAGGAAATGATTGATTATATCCGCTTTAGCAGATATATCCGCCAAAGCGGATTGCAAAACAGTTTTTGGTGGTGAGCTTTGCTCATCTGTTTCCTTAGATTTAGATGTGATGTATTTTTATAAATTATTGCATTATAACAATTTATAAAAAATACTCGTTGTCAGCTGTGCTGATGAGGCAGCTGCTAAAAATCTAACCGAGTTTTTAGAGGTGTCCAGTATACATTTTTATAAAGTAAAGATTAAAACCCGAATTAACAGTTTAGATTCTTAAAATAAAAATTATATTTTATTATAATCGTTACTCGAGTAAAAAAATGAAACTTTTATCTAAGTATTTTTTAACTTGCTCAGAAAATCAACGAAATATAAGTCCTTCAAACAGTTGTAGTGTTTGCAATATTAGATTTATTGTTAAAAACTGAAAATGTGATATACTATTTTATAGTATGATATTCGATTGGAATAATGAAAAGAATATGATACTTAAAAGAGATAGAAAGATATAATTTGAGCGGATTATTGTAGCAATTGAACAAGATGGTTTGCTGGATATTTTAGAGCATCCAAATAAAGAAAAATATCCAAATCAACTTTTGATTCTTGTAGAAATTGATAGATATGTATATGTAGTTCCTTGCGTACTTGAAAATGATGTTTGTTTTTTGAAAACTATTTTCCCAAGTAGAAAATATACGGCGAAATATCTTGTTTGGAAAGGAGAAGAAAATGGATAGTGAAAAAAAGTTATATGAATCTATAAAAAATGATGAATGGAAATCGGTAAAAAATTTTTATAACCTTAGTAATGATTTTAAAAAGGCAGCTGAAAATATGCTTATGAAAAAAAAGATAGATATAATGCTTGCCAAGCAAGATATGAATAATCTAAAAGCAAAAGCTCTTGAAGAAAGTATGGAATATGAAGTTTTTGCAGGAAGTGTTTTACATAAATATTTAACCGGAAGACTTGTAGAGGGATAAAAAATGCAATGCATCTAACACCCGCTTAACCTACCATTTGTTTTGTCACGAAAGTTGCTTGGGCGGTCGCCTCATTAAGAATGAACATCCGTGTTCATTCTTAATGGACAAGTTTTCCTATGAAAACTCGCTACTGTTTATACCACGGACATCCGTGTCCGTTTTTATGCAACTTTCGCGCCAACTTTGCCGCTGCTATACGCATCGGCAAAGGCACAAATGCAGGTTAAGCGGCAGTTGTACTAACAGGATAGCGGTTCTGATAGTCATTATTGTATAAAGACTTAATTTTTAAACTCGCTATCAGCTGTGCTGATGAGACATCTGCATTTCTGCTTAAAAACTCTCCTTTTTATGAAAGCTCCCTCTATTTTATAACACAAGGAACCTCATATTCAAAAAGCAGAACGATGAATTAGGACGAGCCTATCGGCATGAGGGTAATGCCGTTTACCGGGAAGAGTCGATTAACACTTCTTCGCCATAGCCACCATTTACCGGCATCGGTAAGTTAGTGCTTACCTCTGATCGCAGTACTCGAATACCGCGTATACCGGCCTCACGTGCTGCTAAGATATCATCATCGCTATCTCCGTAATGGAGCTGAGAATGTTGCCGGATAATATGATAGGCTTTATCATATTTTGTTTGTTCTTTATACTTTTGATCGCGATAATAAATCGGCTTCATATTTTTAATACTGAAAGTATCGCGGAGTATCTTAGCGCATGGGTCAAGTTCTTTCCACGCATATCCTTTCGGTCCTGTTCTACCGGTAATAAAAATAATTTGATCACCGCGTTTTTGATGCATATCTATCAGAGCGCGGGCAGATTCTTTAGGGATAGAATATAAATCTGCCGCATTTGAAGCAAAATCCCAAAATTCTTGATTTTTTAGATAATCAAAGGAATCAGGCGAATATTTATTTTTTCCATAATAGAAAATTGCACTTGACACCAATACGGTATCGTCAATATCAAAACTGACAACCATAGGAGGAAGTTTTTCGATACTTTTACGTATATCTTCAACCGAAACCCATTTAATGGGTTTACTAACTGCTGTAGGACCTGCAAGTTCCCATGTAGTTGCACCGTCATGGGTGTAAGGAACCTTAGGACCTTTTGCAAATGCAAAACTAAAAATGCTTAGAAGCAGTAAAACTGCTGCACATTTTTTGATACATGTTTTCATAGTATTACTCCTTTTTACAGGCAGAACCTGTACAGGGCATCTGCAAAAAACTCAGGTATAGCTTTTAGAAGATGCCATATCCTCCGTAGCAGCTTTGCATAACATCGCTATCAGCTGTGCTGATGAGGATGTCATTGCCGCCGGCAATGACATCCCCGCTCCCTCTAATATAATCATACCCCTATTTATCAGAAAAGTACAGCAGTAAAATTTATTTTAAGGGATCTGAAAAAACATGGTTCTATTCCTAAAATTTTACTGCAATCCCTTTGACGAACTACGTCATAATGCGTACAATATGAATTTATGCCGATACCCTTAAAACCGCTCATTATACAAGGCGACCGTACTATTTTACTTGATGTACATACTGAAGAAGCGCAAGATGCGCGTTTTGCACTCATTCCCTTTGCCGAACTTGAAAAATCACCTGAGCATTTACATACGTACCGGCTGACTGGTTTATCATTGTGGAATGCTGCAAGTGCAGGATTTACTGCTGAAAAAATCCTTTCCATGCTTACCTATTTTTCCCGCTTTGATATGCCGCCGTCAATAGCGGTATGGATACAAGAAACAATTGAAAAATATGGAAAGATTGTTTTAAAACCGTATACTAATCCGGCGTTTCTGCAATTGGAAGCAGCAACAGAGCGGATATATCAGGAATTACATGCCGCCCCTAAGCTAAAAAAATATTTGCACACCACTGAAATGCCCCGTTCATTTTTACTTCCGCTTTTATATCGAGGAACAGTAAAGCAAGTATTGCTGAAAATGGGCTGGCCTGTGCAAGATCAAGTACCGTTAAAAGATGGGGCGGCTCTTTCAGTCTGTTTAAGAAATACAACAAAAAAACAAAAACCGTTTATACTCCGTGATTATCAGAAAGAAGCCGCTTCAGCATTTATCGGAGATAAACAGCCCGGCAGCGGTTTTGGAACTATTGTATTGCCCTGCGGTGCCGGTAAAACAATTGTTGGTATTCTGGCAATGTCGCTGCTTAATACCGATACGCTTATTTTGACTACAAACACGGCTGCCGTACATCAGTGGAAACGGGAATTACTGGATAAAACAGAGCTTACCGAAGCACTGGTTGGTATCTATTCAGGAGAGACAAAAGAAATAAAACCGGTAACTGTTGCAACATACCAAATTCTTACATGGCGTCCTGATACTGATGCCGATTTTCCGCATTTTCGGTTATTTAAAGAGCGTAATTGGGGACTTATTATTTATGACGAAGTACATTTACTTCCCGCACCGGTATTTAGAATAACAGCCGAGCTGCAAGTAGTACGGCGGCTTGGACTTACTGCTACATTAATCCGCGAAGACGGCTGTGAAAGCGATGTATTCAGTTTAGTCGGTCCAAAGCGGTACGATGTTCCGTGGAAAGAACTTGAAGCAAAGGGCTGGATTGCTCATGCATATTGTAGTGAAATACGGGTTCCTCTGCCGGTTTCCAAAGAAATAGAATACGCAGCAGCTTCTATCCGTGAAAAGCACCGGATCGCAAGTGAAAATCCCGAAAAAAATATGATTGTTAAAAAGCTGCTTGTAAAACATGAAAGCGACCAGATATTGATTATTGGGCAATATATCGCACAGCTGCAGCGCATCGCAAAAGAAATTAATGCACCGGTTATTACCGGAAAAACCTCTAATGCAGAGCGGGAACTTTTGTATGAATCATTTCGCAGTGGAGAAATTCACATCCTAGTAGTATCAAAGGTTGCGAATTTTGCCATTGATCTTCCGGATGCCTCTGTTGCAATCCAAATCTCCGGTTCTTTTGGGAGTAGACAGGAAGAAGCCCAGCGGCTTGGCAGGATTCTCCGTCCTAAAGAGCGCGATTCTCACTTTTATACATTAGTAACTCGGCATTCTGTAGAAGAAACCTGCGCCGATCACCGGCAAAAATTTCTTGCAGAACAAGGATACGCCTATACAATAGTAACCGGCTTAGATATTTAGATGTGTAGCCCTATATCGGGTTATTTTGTCTTTCTCTTTATTGCAATGAACGCTGTTATTGTTTACAATAAGGGCTGGGGCTGTCCAAAAACTGAAAGCTAGATTTAGATACGATGTTATCAGCTTTGCTGCTATCGACACCAATGCCGATGGCATAAGTAGCCAACTTTTAGGACATCTCTTCATATCTATATTATTTTATAATTTAAAGGCGGCACGATGTATTCTATACAAAAAAAATTAACAATTTATACAGGGATTGTGTGCTTATGCGCGATGATTTCCGGTTGTCTGTCAACAACGGAAAATACCTCGGCAAATAATTCCAACACCTCAACAAATACTTCAAATCAACTCGTGTTGCAAGAAGAAGCGGTACCCGCACAAAAAGATATTCTGTTAATCTTTACCGGATCCGACTGGTCTTCGGATTCGCCGCTCTTTATGCAAAATATTCTTACTTCTGAAGTAAAACACACTATAGAAAAAGATTTTACCGTGCACCATATTGATTTACCGCGGAATACCAAAAAAGACGATAAAGAGCGGCTTAAACGAAATTATATGCTCTTTTCAAAATATCATGTAACTGATGTTCCGTTCATCGTAATGCAAACACCGGATCAGGATACCTATGTCAGCCAGCCGCTTGCAAAGGATATTTCAAGCGGTAAGGAATTTCTGACTGCACTTGAACTACTGGTAAAAAACCGTGAACCGATTGCTGCTGCCCGGAATCGGATTGCAGAAACTGCCGGATATCAGAAAGCAGCTGCTATTGATTCATTTTTGAATACCGTTTATTATCCTGAATTACCTCAATACGATTCATTAAGAATACAGGTACCGGATTTAGATCCGGATAACCGTTCAGGCTTAAAAGGAAAATATGTTCTCATTACAGCGGATATACAAGCAAAGCATTTTATTCAAAAAGAAGATTTTACCGCTGCAGGTGATGCTTATAAAGCAGCAGCGGAAAGCGGCTTCTTGAAGCCAGACGAAGTACAGCTTGCGTGGTATTTTGCTGCCTATTCATATAGTATGTCAGAAAAAATTGATAATGAGCAGATTATAGCGTATTTGAATACTGCAATTCAGGCAAGTCCCGATAGTGCTGCCGTTGGACAGTTAAAAGAAATAATTAAAAAATTTGAAAGGAGATAAGTCTATATGATGCCGCCCCATATATTTGCTATGCTGCAACAAATTGCCCGCGGTATCGCTATTCAGTTCGGAAGCAGCTGCGAAGTGCTTGTACACGATTTAACCGAAGACCACACAAAAAGCTCAATTGTAATTATTGAAAACGGTAATGTAACAATGCGGAAAATAGGTGACGGACCTTCCCATATCGTACTGGAAGCCTTGCAGAGTAATCATACAACTATTGAAGATAAATTAAGCTATTTAACCAAAACCAAAGACGGGCGCATTTTAAAATCAAGCACTATGTTTATCAGAGGGATTTCCGGCTCTATTGATGCGGTTCTTTCTATCAATTTTGATATAACATCATTGCAAATGACAGAAAATTTTATTCATCAGCTTATTGCGCCTTTAAGCGGAAAACAGGAGCCGGAAAATATACCGCAGAATGTGAGTGATTTGCTCGATGAATTAATAGAACAATCGGTAAAGATTTCAGGTAAACCGGTTGCTGTAATGAACAAAGATGATAAAATTGCCGCTATACGATTTCTTAATCAGTCAGGGGCATTTTTAATTACAAAATCGGGGGATAAAATTTCAAACTATTTTGGGATTTCAAAGTATACGTTGTATAGTTATCTCGATGCAGGGGGGAATTGACAGCGGTAATTATTTCCGGTAATTGCTGCCTACGATACTGAGAAATCTGAAACACCATATAGCGACCTCTTTATTCGGAGTGCTTTATTGTCGAACAGGTGGATGTATCGAGCTTTCCATCGAACTATCTAACCTAAAATTTTTCTTGCAGATTTTTTATTTCCGTGTTATACTAGCGTTTGTGTATTGTTTGATGAATACAGAAAGCGATATTTACACTAAATCCGCATCAAACTATTGGGAACCTCTAAAATATAACCCGAATTTTTAGAGATACCCTATTCTTTATAGAGGAAAGAAACTTGACAAAATGGAGAATACCAGTATACCCCC
>JBQMYN010000081.1:0-10206 GCA_052173475.1 Treponema sp. | reverse complement strand
AAAAAACTCAAAGTTCAGGAATGAACACGGACGTTCATTCCTGAACGATGCCATCAGCGGCGGTTCTGATAGTCATTACTGTATAAAAACTTAATTTTAAACTCGCGATCACTTTTGCTACTATGCCGATGGCAACGCCAGTGGCAACGCCGGTGGCAACGCCGGTGGCATAACGAGCCAGCTTTTGAGACAGCTTTCACCCTACACAAAGTACAAAAAATGTACTACACTCTCACAGTATGAAACAATTTTCATTGAAGGCGGATTATGCGCCGGCGGGAGATCAAGGAGAGGCGATCCGGCAGCTGGCGGAAGGCATACGGGCGGGAGACCGCTTCCAAACATTGAAAGGGGTAACAGGTTCAGGCAAGACGTTTACTATGGCGAATATTATTCAGGCGGTGCAAAAACCGACACTGATTATCAGTCATAATAAAACCTTGGCAGCACAGTTGTACCGCGAGTTTAAGGGGTTTTTCCCTGATAATGCGGTAGAATATTTTGTTTCATACTACGACTACTACCAGCCTGAGGCGTATGTGCCGGCGAGGGATTTATACATCGAAAAAGATGCATCTATTAATGATGAAATTGATCGGCTAAGACTGTCTGCAACATTCAGTCTTATGGAACGGCGCGATGTAATTGTAGTGTCAACGGTTTCGTGCATTTACGGTTTGGGGCTGCCTGAATCATGGCGTGATTTACGGATTACCATAGAAAAGGGGCAGACGATTGAGCCGGATAAACTGAAAAAGCAGCTGGTAAGTTTGCAGTATGAGCGCAATGATGCAGTGCTAGAGCGAGGGAGGTTTCGTGTAAAAGGCGATGTGATGGAAATTTTCCCTGCGTATATGGAGGAAGCCTATCGTGTGGAGTTTGATTGGGAAGAAATTATCCGGATACGCCGCTTTAATCCGCTGACAATGGAGATTAGTCAGGAATTTGAGGAACTTTCGATATATCCCGCAAAGCATTTTGTTATGCCGGAAAATGCGATACCGAATGCGATTGAGCGGATTAAGCGGGAGCTTGATGATCGTTTACAGGTACTGCATAGTCAGGGAAAGCTGTTTGAAGCGGAGCGGCTAAAGACCCGTACCGAATACGATATTGAAATGCTTGCAGAGATGGGGCATTGTCCCGGAATAGAAAACTATTCTGCGCCGATTGCGAACAGGCAGCCGGGGGAACCACCTGCAACGCTCTTTCACTATTTTCCAAAAGATTTTTTGCTGTTTATGGATGAAAGCCATGTAACATTTCCGCAAATCGGAGCGATGTATGAGGGAGATCGCAGCCGCAAACAGAATCTGGTAGATTTCGGATTCCGGTTGCCGTGTGCGCTTGACAACCGCCCGCTTAAAATCAATGAATTTGAACAAATGCTAAATCAAGCTGTATTTGTGTCGGCAACACCCGGTGTCAAAGAAGTACAATACTCTACCCGCGTTGTCGAGCAGCTGATTCGCCCAACAGGGCTGCTTGATCCGCTCATCGAGATTCATCCAAGCGAGGGGCAGATGGAGCATATTTACGGCGAGGTGAAAAAACGGATTGCACGCGATGAGCGTAGTTTAATCCTAACCTTGACAAAAAAGATGGCGGAAGATTTAACCGATTATCTTACCAGTCTTGGTTTGAAAGTAAAGTATATCCATAGCGAGGTGGAAACGATCGAACGGGTAGAGATTTTGAAAGGGCTGCGGGCGGGCGAGTTCGATGTGCTCATTGGTATTAACCTCTTGCGGGAGGGAATTGATTTGCCCGAGGTATCATTTATCGGTATTTTGGATGCGGATAAAATCGGCTTTTTGCGTTCTACCACTAGTTTGATCCAGATTGTCGGACGGGCGGCGCGGAATGCGAATGGCAGTGTAGTGATGTATGCAGACAGAATCAGCGACGCAATGAAAGAAACGCTTGAGGAAACGGCACACCGCCGATCAGTACAGCAAGCCTATAATGAGCAGCATGGGATTACCCCCAAGACTATCAAAAAGTCGATTGAGGATATTTTAGTACGCGAGGCTGAAATCAAGAAAGAAGCTGCCTGTGCCGAAGCAGACCCGATTGTAAAAAGCTTTAATATTTTGAATCCCGCTGACCGCAAAAAACTTATTAAAAAACTTGAAGCGCAAATGACTGAATATGCTGATATGCTGATGTTTGAAGAAGCAGCAGCTATCCGCGATAAAATAGAAGATATTAAGCGCATAGGACAGTAGCTGTATGTAGTGCCCGCTGCTATGCTGTTCTGTTTCTAAAATTGCACCGCATGATCAATCCGCCGAATGCGGTGCTCCATCACCTGATAACTTGCGATGCCGTCTGACGTTCCGACACAGGCATACGTTGGCGGTTCGTTGCCGGTAACCTCCGAAAATCCCGTACACTGCATGATGACGGCAGCCGGATGCAGGAATGCTTTTTCTTAAAAGCGTTCCGTGCCTAAACTTCCGAGCCATGCAGCCATGCGCACTCCCGCTAAACCGCCCCACAGGGAATAGTCTGCCATATCGATCTGCAATTCAGCGGCGTTATGCCGAAACATCGCTTCTGCGGCAATGACAGCCCCGTTTTGCAAAGCTGCCACGGATGGCGACAGTATCTTCTAAAAGTCTAACCGACTTTTTAGAGTCGTCCTAGAGATGCCCTGCATTCTTTTTTTTGACATTTCCTATTCTTCCTGGTAGGTCTTATAGTTTTCAACCTGCTCCATTATTTGACTAAATACTTCCTGAGAATATATGGGAGGATAGTCATTGTCAAACAAGCAGAATTTTATATCTGATTTCAACCGGTTGCGAACATTGCTATTGTTTAACCAATCTGTGAAACTTGATTTTAAATCGATAAGTTCTTTTATCTTTTTTGCAAGTTTTTGGATTTTCTTGTTTACCATGATACCGACATCAGCGTCAAAAATATCTTCCCCATACTCAAAGCCTTTTTCATCGCGCATTTTAATCAAAATATCATAGAAAGCCATTTCTTCAAATGTGAGTCCAAGTTTTCTAAAGCGCTCCTTATCTTCATTTAATGCTTTAAGAATTGTCTCTGCCTGAATTGTCGCATTCACAATAATCTGGTCTGCGGTCGCATCTTGAGTGTCTCCCGCTTCCTGAGCGGAAAGCTGCTTTCTTCTTGCATGATACTGAGCGATTGTTTCATCTAGCATTTCTTTGTATTTTTGAGCAGAAGCCTTATTCACTTTTCCGTATTCGGTAATTTTCTTGCGAAGAAGTTTCATAAGAATTTCAAGACGAGTCGCCGGCATTTTTATATCGGCTAAACGGGCGAGGAATTCCGGACCAAGAATATCTACTTCATCCCCTTCCTCAAGAATGCTTTCAACATTGCTATACTTGAGTGCTTGTTCAACCATTTTTGCTACGTACTTGTTCATTGAATCTGCGTCTAAATCCGTTGTTCCGCTCATCTTTCGCACAAAGCCTGCTATCGCCATAAAACTCTGCGCCAATGCCGACTCCTCATCTGACAAACCGCCGGATGGCTGACAAATATCATAAGTGGCTCTCATTAATTTTACCGTCTTTAAAAAATACGTTTTAAAGGAAACTTTTTTTGCCGCTTTCGTTCCCCTGTTTTCAAAATTCAATTCTTGAGTAGATGTATATACATATTCTGCCGCGATGTTTAACAGTTTGTATCTTTGAATGTCAGATGTGTTCTTATTAAGAAACGGGGCAAGATCAAATTCCTTAAACAATGATTTTATTATCTCAAGATATTCACGGAAAATTTCTGTGGTCTGTTCTATATCGTCTTCGGAAGGTACTATTCCTCCTTGACTGCCGCCATACATTTTCATGGCTTCAAGCATGTTGTCACGAATGCCAATGTAGTCAATTATAAGACCATACTCTTTTCCGGGATATTTTCGGTTGACGCGGCTGATGGTTTGAATAAGTCCATGCTTTTGAAGCGGCTTATCGTTGTACATATAAGTCAGCGTATCAACGCTAAATCCTGTAATCCACATATCTACAACAATTACAATACGCAGGTTTGATTCAGGCATTCTGAACGCGGCATCCAGCATATCTTTTCGATCGTCATTTTTTACGCCGCCAAGATAATTATACATTTCCGGTATGTCATTCGCACTCACGCTTGCGACCATAGCAATAAAAGGCGTTTCTTCAAGTTCCGACAGTTTATCTGAAAGAATTTCCATATCATCAGGATGCTTTTTTTCAACAAACCATTCAGGATATTTTATCCTAAACTGGCATAAAAGGTCATAGGCGATTTTTCTGTTGGCGCATACAATCATCGCTTTTTGCACTCTTTCAGGATATTTTTCTACCGCCAAGGTGTAATGTTTATGAATATCCTCCGCGAGTTTTGAAAGTCTGCCCGGCTCTCCAAGAATCACTTCCATGGAACTCATCGCTTCTTTGCTGGCTTTAATATCATCTTCCGTAGAGCCGTCTTCCGCGCATTTTTTATAATACGCTTCTATTTTTTCAACTGTCTTTTGGTCTGCGACAACTTGCGCAATGCGAGGATGATATTTGATAGGAACTGTAAGTCCATCTGCCACAGCTTGACTCATTGTATATCGGTCGATTTCTTCGCCAAAAGTTTGGTATGTTTCATCAATTGGCGTGCCGGTAAACCCGACAAAGGTTGCATGGGGAAGCGCTTCCCTCATGACCTTTGCGTAAGGCTTAGACACCAATGCCCTCATGTTCCGGTCAACGTCTTTTGTAAATTTAATCCGCTTGGCGTTTTCAAGCTGTGTCCTATGTGCCTCATCGCTAAAACAGATAATGTTGTTTCTTTCATTTATCAAGCCAATAGGGTCGTCTTTTCTGTCACAGAATTTTTGAATTGTCGTAATGTAAAATCCGCCCGATTCACGCATCTTTAATTCATCGCGGAGTTCTTTTCGGGTTTTAACAACCTTTACCTCACCAAGGCTTAAAAACTCTTTTGATTTTCCAAATAGCTTAATTCCCTGTTTTTGAAGATCGTCTCTGTCTACAATCATTAAGATTGTCGGAGAGCCAAGTTCTTTTGAGCAGCGAAGTGAAAGCTGCCTTGCGAGAAATGCCATTGTATACGTTTTTCCGCAACCTGTCGCTCCAAAATATGTGCCGCCCTTTCCGCTGCGAGTTATTACCGATTTTTTAATGCTTTCTCGTAATAACCTTGCAGCAAAAAACTGAGGATAACGGCAGACAATTTCCAGCTCATTTGAGTCAAATATTTTATCCTGAAAATACACATAATCTCTAAAGATTTCAAGAAATCTTGCGGGTTTATAAACACCATATACAAGGCATTCAAATTCATCTAAAGAAGAATCCGCAATCGGTTGATTGTCGTTAATTCTACACCATGTATAAAAATGCTCATAAGGAGTTCTTACTGTTCCAAGTCTTGTTTTTACTCCGTCACTGATACATGCCAAAGGACAATAATGAAGAAGATGTGGAATGTCTCTCCAATAACGGATTGTAATCTGCTCAAACGCGTCATGGATAGTTGATTTATCATCAGCCGGACTTTTTAATTCTATAATGCACAGCGGAAATCCATTCACATAAAGGAGAACATCAGGTCGACGGTTTTTCTTTTCATTGTTATTTATGTATTCGACAGTGAACTGATTTACAACCTTAAAAATATTTTTTTGAGTATCTTCAAAATCGATAAAATTTATTATTCTTGATCTTCCGTCATTTCCTGTAAACTGAAGCCCGTCAATAAAAAGGTTATATGCTTTGTGCAAAACTTCAAATTCTGTCTGACCGCCAAGAAGGCGCATAGTATCGCAAATTCGCGCAATGTCTTCTTCCTCCAAATCAGGGTTGAAATATTCTATAAATGATTTTAAATCGTTAAGAATGAGAGTCTCATCCGGTTTTGAGCGAACTATGTCATCGCCAGCTTGATAAGTCCAGCCTGCATCTTCAAGATATTGGATAAACACATTTTCAAAATCGTACTCGCAAAAGCGGTTGTTGTATTGTGTAAGTTTTGGCATAGATTGATTTCCTTAATATATTACCACACGGATTTGTTCAGCCCCAACGGTCTTCGCTTATGAGGTTGCTAATTCTTTTCCATTTTAGGGAAGCTGAATCAAAATGAACTAACAATCCTATTTTCATTTTCGTTGCCTTTAAATAATTTATTACGTGCGCTTGATTAGCCTTTACTAAAACCGAGACAGCTTTCAATTCCACAATGACTTTATTAGGCACCTCTAAAAACTTCCGTTTTTAGAGGTACCCTATTATAACATACAAAAGCATTTCTTCCTCCATATTGTTCCTATTCGCGCTTTTAGGATGAGCGACGTTAGCCGCAAACAAATCCATGCGGCTTTTCCTACTTACTATGCGCCGCTTTTTGAACCAACGCCGGACATAGATTATTTATTTTTGCGCGAGCCTCATTCGCAATGCGTTTGCATTCTTCGTAACAGTTGTAGAGATCCACGATTTTTTGCTGGATTTCTTTTGGGGGAAGCGGGATTTGGACACGGCACATTTCCGACCAATCAAATGTCTCCCTTGCGCTTCCCCATGAAGTGTATCTTGCATAACGATTAAATTCTATCCTGTTAAAAAATAGATACAAATATTCGGGTAAAAGAATAGTTACATCCTTTAAACAAAACGTAGTATATATCGAAGATATCAAATAAGCGTTTGTTGAATCATTTAAAGCAAGTGCAATTTTTTCTCCACGTCGAGATGTGTCTGCCACATATACAAACTCTCTTGGCAAAACGATTTTATAAGATGTTAATGAAACTCCATCAAGATTTGCTTTAGTACTTATAAACCTTTTTTCTGTACTTATCCCTCGAACAGCATCAAGTTTATATTTACTTGCTGAATTTCTTTCGTCAGTTTCTTCGATGTAATCTCCCAAACGCTTCCATTCATATTTATTTTTGCAATCTGCAATGAATGCTTCGCAGCTTTTTGAAAGCGGCTCCAAAAGTTTTTCGTTTTCTTCTGCAAGTTTCTTTAGTCCATGGTAAACTGCCACAACTTCATTTTGAGTTTTTATTGACGGCAGCGGGATTTTTATTTTACAAAAATCTTCCCACGAAAAAACAACAGTTGAAGACCCCCAAGAATTAAAACAAGCTTCGCGATTCCATTCTTCACGAGTAAAAATCATATAGAGATATGTCGGAACAATACGTTTCATATCTTTGACTTTAAAAGCTGTATTATTCCAACTAATTAAAATCGGTTTATCAGAATTATTAAATCCTAAGCCAATTTTTCTTCCATGTGTTCTTGGGTTGTAAACAAATTCTTGAGGTTGAACTATATAAAACTTTGATAAATCCGTATCTTTTATATCTGCTTTTGTTGGTATAATTTCTTTTTCGATAGTCATACCACAAACATCATTTATTCCATATTTTTTATCAATATTCCTATTATCACAAATTTCTATCAAATCACCCAATTCCACGAATGGCGCATTTTCCATCTTACTGTTCATCATTTTTCACCTTGTATTTTTGAGTAGGACTTTTTGGAGAATCAGGCTGTGTCATTTCTATCAGTCCTAAAGCTAAAGCAGGTTTTATATAATCATTCATTAAAGTCGGTCTATGCTTTAAGCCGATTTTTTGCAAAATTTCTTTTGTCGAAAGGGGGCAAGCCTTCAAACATTCAACAAGTTTTTTTACTTGTTCGGTTACTTGTTCGGTTACCGTACTTTCATTTGAAAGAGAAATATCTTGTGCATCCCAAGAAAATGCATCATCCAAAGGAACGGTAATTCTAAAAACATCGCCTTCCGAAAATTCAGGATCAAGAGTAAGTGTAGGAGAAAATAGATTCGGATTTGCCAAAACTGTGATAAAATTCTTAATCATCGATGGAGCTGACTTCTCCAGCACTCCATTTACAGTCCCATCATCAAGAATTCCAAGATAAATATCTCCGCCGAATCTATTTGAGAAAGCGCAGACGGTTTCATACACATCATGTTCAATGTTTCCGCCACAACGCTTGAATTCAACTGAAACTGTTTCGCCGATTTGCCTTATTTTATCAAGTTTTTCTGTTCTATTTGCATTCATAGCCAAGTCCTTCAAATGCAGCTTTGAGTTTTGCAATGTTGGATTCGTGATCTTTTAGAAGTTCACTTACAGCTTTACTTGTCTCTTTTAAAGTTGCGTCATAATCAATATTTGTGTCCCTATCGACAAACTCAATATAGCGGCTTGGAACAAGTGAAAAATTGTTTTTTTTGATGGTCTCAAAACGTATGCTTTTATAAAGTTCAGGTTGCGCATAGCTCTTTCCGTCTGTTCCTTCTTCCTGCCATTTATGATAAATCTCCGCTGCTTTTGAAATCTGTTCTGTCGTAAGAGCATATTTCTTTTTCTGCATATTTTTTACGCCATTGTTCCATTCATCTCCTGTCCAGCTTCTTAAATCCATAAAGAGAATTTCTTTAGAACGATCTCGAAGATTTCTGTCCTTAGTTTTTCCGCCTTTTTTATTGTTGTTCAAAATCCACAATGTAACGCTGATGTCTGTGGTGATAAAAAGTTCTCTTGGAAGTACAACTATCACTTCTATCTTGTCATTCTCAATCAGTTTTTGCCTGATGACGGGCGCCGTTCCATCAGCGTCACCTAAAGCACCGTTTGCAAGAAGAAAACCTGCCACGCCTTTGTTAGGTTTAAGATGACTGAGCATGTGTAAAACCCAGGCATAGTTCGCATTGCTTGCCGGCGGTAAGGCATAATCGACCCAACGGCTGTCATTAGTTTTCATTGTATCAGAATCAAACCAGCCTTTAAGATTGAACGGAGGATTTGCCATGATGTAATCAAAGAAAATTCCTTTGTGCACATCAAGACGGAATGTATTTTCCGCCTCTTTTCCAAGATTATGGCTTATTCCTCTTAATGCAAGATTCATTTTTGCAAGCCTAAAGGTCGCCGCTTCTTTTTCCTGACCGTAAACATTGATTCTGCTTATGTCGCCTTTCTTTGCTTCGATTAAAGATGCGCTTTGAACAAACATACCGCCTGAACCGCAGCAAGGATCGTACAAAGTTCCGTCAAATGGCTGAATAAAACGTGCAATAAGTTCAACGACATCATGAGGAGTATAGAATTCGCCATCTTCTTTTGTCGCATTTACCGCAAACTCTTTAAGGAAATATTCGTATACATAACCTATTAAATCTCTTTGAGTGCCAAATTGTTTATGGGAGATTTTTGTCACTTCATCCACAACCTGTTTAATGTCGTTCGGCGCAAGATTTTTTGCTGTGAAAGTACCTTCAACAAAACATCCCTTGAGCATATCGCTGGAATTTGCAAGGCTTCTAAGAGCTGTATCAAGAGCGGTATTCAAACCGCTTGCCGAAGTGTTAATTATCGTACTCCAGCGAGACTCTTCCGGAAGATTAAATGTTCCATCTGTAAATGTCGGATCATCAATAAAAGCCGCTTTTACATTGGGATCATGTATATCCATTCCGCGTTCAACAAGCTGTGTTTTAAGCTTTTCGATTCCATCATCAAATTTTTCTCCGATAAAACGAAGAAAAATAAGAGTCAGCATTATGTCACGCTTTTCAAAGAAAGAACCTGCGTTTTTTGCGTTGCGAAGAATGTCCCTGCACTTAAAAAGCACATCATCTATGTTGACAGGTTTTTCAACTTTTTTTGCCTTTGCCATTTATGTCTCCCTGTTATTGTTTAAATCATTCTTCTACTTTTTTTATAATTGGTTCATTAATGACAGAAATACCACACACATCATAGCTGAGTGCTTTACAAATATTCCGAAATCTACATCCATAATTCACTCCACTAGTGCATTATAGCATAAAAGAGATAAAACAGGAAACACGACAATACCGGAGATAAGTACACGGGATATTCAATGCCGTCTGCAGTAGGTTTATGGAGTTGCGGTTTTGCCGGAAACGATTTCTACTGTCTTTGCCGAATCACTTATGGCTGTACCATGTCAGCTGCAAAGCCCTCAGCTTCCGGTCTTCAAAAATTCCGCATTATAATAAACCTGTTCGGAAACTTCAGTTTCGGAAACAGACCTAATGTTCAGCAGCTGCATTACCTAAGGAAAACCGGTGAGCAAAACTCACCTCTAAAAACTTCTGTTTTTAGAGGTAAAACTACGTAAAAAAAAGATATTTTCACAAATTAAAGAAAGT
>JBQMYN010000080.1:0-10263 GCA_052173475.1 Treponema sp. | reverse complement strand
ACTGACTGGTTTACAAGGTGGTATTAAAGGATTACCGGGTAATGTAGACCTGCATATTGCAGATGCTAATACCGCAGTTTCACTTGCTAAGGCAGTAACATCTCTTCAACTTCCTGCTGCGCCCAGTAACACAAACGGCGTAAGTGCAGCTTGGAGTTCATCAAAAGACACTGTAATTTCTAATGCCGGTGCAGTAACCCACGGTAATTCTGCTGAAGAAGTAACGCTTAGCCTTGTCTTTACAAAAGGCAGTGCAACAAAAACTGTTGCAGTTGCAAAGTTCACTGTAGAAGCACAGGGACAGCAAAATACCGATCAAGCGGATGTAAATGCAGAAGCAGCAAAGATAAAGGATGCCACACTGACTGGTTTACAAGGTGGTATTAAAGGATTACCGGGTAATGTAGACCTGCATATTGCAGATGCTAATACCGCAGTTTCACTTGCTAAGGCAGTAACATCTCTTCAACTTCCTGCTGCGCCCAGTAACACAAACGGCGTAAGTGCAGCTTGGAGTTCATCAAAAGACACTGTAATTTCTAATGCCGGTGCAGTAACCCACGGTAATTCTGCTGAAGAAGTAACGCTTAGCCTTGTCTTTACAAAAGGCAGTGCAACAAAAACTGTTGCACTGGCAAAGTTCACTGTAGAAGCAAAATAACGCTTCAGTAACAACCGTGTCCTTGGGGAAGCCCGAGAGCATTAAAGCCAAGATACCTGTCTTAAAACTATGTAAAAATAGAGATAGGAGCCTCTGAAAAACTCAGTTTTTTAGAGGCTCCCAGATATAAAAGCTATAAAAACTACCGGATTGCACACATAATCATAACGCAAAAATGCCGTAATACTCACGGCCGTCTCCATAGGTTATGATTGCGTATGGGGTGATGCAGTATGCCTCTGTATTGTCCCCTGTGCAAGTCCGGTTTTTGCTTTTCTATTATCGTTAGAAGATAGAGCCTGTTGTTATTCTAAATATAGGGAAAACCTCTAAAACTTTAGCTTTTTGGACTGATATAATAAGAGTGCAGAGTCTAAATTGCCGAAAAAAGGGGACGGCGGAAGATGTATCCTAAATGAGGGTCCATTGTATTACTTCCTACATGATATAATTTATCAAAATTAGTTTTTTAGCAAAGAGGCTAGGACATCTGTAAAAAACTCGGGTATAGATTTTTAGAGGAGAGCTTTGCTCACCGATTTTCTTACAGTGTTTTACTTAGGGCTTCAGAAATACTGAAAGCACTATCGCCGATTTTTTCTATTGTGCGGACAATATCAATATATAATAATTCTGCTTTGACATTAGCACCTTCTTCCAAGCGTTTCCGTGCAAGTTTTTTCAGATTGGTTCGCATAGTATCAATCGTTGTTTCCATCTCATCTGCAAGCATTAGGTGCGCTGAGGATAGCGGTTTATTCAAATGTTCATGCACAAAACGAATAAAGCGTTTTACAATATCAATATAGGGCAGCAGCTTATCCATATCTTCTTTAGGAAGCTTCATTTTCTTTTTCATACTTTTTTCAAGATGCATCGCAAGTTCATAAATATGATCTGTCATATTTTCTAAATCATCAACGATGGTCAGCATGAGCCGAACATTATGGTCTGCTTTACCGCTCAGCGATTCCCGAGATATTTCAATGAGATAGCGGGAAAGTTCTTCCTGCATTTGATCTGCATAATCTTCTTTTTGCGCTAACGTTTTTAGAGCATCTTCAAAAGGTGCTTTTTGCGAATCTCCTAGCAGAGTGCAAATTGTATCGAACATTTTTTGTACAAGAGTAGACATAGCACTAATTTCAATTTCTGCCTGAAGAATGTAGGCTTCAATATTACTTTTTGATTGCTTTCCGCCGTGGAATACCAGTTGGTAGCGTACTGGTGTGTCATCAGGCTTTGCTTTCACAAGCCATTCAACCAATTGTGCTATATAAGTAGTAAAGGGTAAGCCGATAAGCGTGTTGACAATATTAAAAAGAGAGTGGAAAAGAGCAAGGCGGATGGTTATATCTTCCAAACCGCTGCCCGCAGGGGTTAAAAAATAGAGCAAGGTCAGTGCCGGCTTAAACAGTATTAAAAAAATTAATGCACCGCATACGTTGAAAAGTACGTGTACCGCCGCTGTTCTGCGGGCATTCAACTTGCTGCCTATTGCAGCGATTACTGCATCAATGGTTGACCCGACATTACTGCCGAGAACACTTGCTGCGGCAAACTCCATGCCGATAACGTGTCCATACGCCATGGTTAATACAATCGCAGTTGTAGCAGATGAAGAATGTAGAATAATGGTTAGAAAAAACCCTGAAAAAAAACCGAATAAAATACTCAGGGTTCCGTTTTCTGCAATAAATGATAAAAATGAAAGATTATCGGCAGAAATTGTCGGCATTAATGATGATAATATACCAAGTCCTGCAAATAATAGTCCAAAGCCCATAATACCTTCGCCAAGACTTTCTTGGCGAAGCTTTTTGAAAAATGTTAAAAAATAGCCGATTCCGAAAGCCGGTATAGCAATTTCTGCAAGCTTAAACTGAAAGCCTATTAACGCAACAATCCATGCAGTTACTGTTGTTCCGATATTTGCACCGAAGATAACGCCGATTGCTTGCGTTAATGAGAGCATACCGGCATTGACAAAGGACACTGTCATTACGGTAGTTGCGCCGGAAGACTGGACAATTGCCGTTACTGCCAAGCCGGTTAGGACTGCAAAAAAACGGTTGCCGGTCATCATATTTAAAATACGATGTAAACTTTCTCCGGCACTTTTTTGGATGCCTTCGCTCATAAGTTTCATACCGTACAGAATAAAACCTAAACTACCGACAGCTTGCAGAAGTATTGATAGCACTTTCATACTTGCACAATAGCAAAAGGCTGCATCTTATGCAATAGACTTCGATAACTCTGTTCCCGAACAGGTTATTTTATGGTAACCTGTTCCGGTGCTGAGGTTACCGAACAGAGGGATAAAATAGCGGTATGCTGATGTCCTGAGTGGTTGATTTACTGACCGATAACCGTAAAGGAATATACATCTTTATTCAGCACACGGATAGTTAGAATGGTATTCGGAGGAACGGAGTATGGAATAGTGCAAAGTCCTCCGGGATGCTGGAAATGTGCTAATTGTTCTTTATTACCATTTTGGTATGCAGCATTCAGCGACAGAGTAAAAGGATAGGGATATTCCGGTAAGGTTGTTTTTAAAATGCCGGAAATTATATCTTCTTCCTGATGAGGAATCGCAACCATTACTTCAATAGGAGAAAATACCGGAACAGCGGTTTGCGCTTCAAATTGCTGCTGCTCAACAATAAGAGCAGGTATACTATGGACCTCAGCCTCCTTAAAGATAAAGACCAGTGCTGACTTCTGCATAACACTGTATATCTTATCGAGGTTTGCCTTGAGTAAATCAGGTACTTTTGTCATTTCCCGTTCTATTCCCTTGCTTACGACAAAAGTTATTTCCATATTACTTGATATGGGCGTTCCCGCTGGCGGCTGCTGTTCAATGATAGTCCCTGCCGGTTCAGTACTGTATTTTGTAATAAAGGGCTGCCTAAGATGAATATAGGAACGGGAACTTGTATTAAATAGCTGTTGAATACGGTCTTGTACTGTCTCGATATGTTCACCGACATAGTTTTGCACTGTGTCTATGACCGTGCCTTGACTTACTACTAATTCAATCCGCTTACCGCCTTTTACAATAGCCCCAGCAGGAGGAGATTGTTCCAAAATAGTCCCCCGCTCTTCAGCATTTGCTGAATACCTAAGCTGTAGACGCGGATAGAGCTCTTTTGCTTGCAGCTCTAATAAGGCTTCCGATAAATCTTTTCCAACAACAGGGGGAACCATTACCTGTTCAGGACTTTTGAGAAAAAGAAAAAAAGCAAGCGTTGCACATGCGGTAAAAACAGCGAGCATCAGTGCTGTTACCCTCACAATTAGCTTGCTGCTTGAACCGTCCGTTTCATCGTTAAAACTCATATTTCATCCCCTAATCGTGTACCGATAAAATTCGGAGAGCCATTTAAAAAATCTTTCCACTGGAGTGCTTTTTTTGTTTGCCGCTGCAATACTTCTACAGCCAAAATGCCCTCACCTGTTTGGATAAGTATGCCATGCCGTTTATCAATACCGAGTACTGTACCCGGCACATCCGTTTGTGTATATGGCAGTAGATAAGGTGCCGCTTTACAAATGGTGAGCTGAGTACCATTCCACATTGTAAAGGCTCCAGGCCATGGGTGATAGGCGCGGATTACTCTATCTAGTACGCAAGCCGGCTCCGTCCAGATAATTCGCCCGTCTTCTTTTTGCAGGAGCCGGCAATATGATACCCCTTCCGTTTGCTGAGGCGAATGCTGCACCGTACCTGCACTAATTTTATCGAGTGCTTGTACAATAAGCTCAGCACCGAGCTGGGAACACCGTTCTAACAGGGTTTCGGTAGTATCATGCGGTTCAATAGATAATGACTGCTGAAGAATAATATCGCCTGCATCCATCTCCTGTGCCATATACTGCACGGTAACGCCGGTTACCCCATCGCCTGCTGCCAGTGCAGCTGGTACAGGACTTGGACCACGCCAGCGCGGTAGAAGCGAAGGATGAATATTTAAAGCTCCAAGAGGAAACAGCGCGAGTGATTTAGGACCGAAAATTTTTCCATACGCAAAACATACCATAATATCCGCTGCTGTTTTAGCAGCAGCAGTTCTAAACGCCGTGTGTAATTTTTCGGGAGTAAATATCGGAACATCAGCTGCAATAATGCCCTGCTGCTTTAATAACTCTGCGGCAGCGGCGACCTCTGACACTAGCATCTGCTTTTTACGTCCTACCACTGCCGGCGGATTAGTTAAAATACCTACAACAGGATAGCACCGCGCAATCGCGTATAATGCCGGTACTGCACACGCCGGAGTTCCTGCAAAAAAGACTTTAAGTTTTGACATACGCAGCCTCACCGTTTTTTGAAATGTTTTATTTTTCTGACACGGCGTTTTTCAAACTGAGCAATTAAGGCATTTCTTTGTTCTTCCGGCAGCCGGTCAATAAATAATATCCCTTCAAGATGATCATATTCATGCTGAATCACTCGTGCCAATAAACCATCCGCTTCTAAAACCCTGTGTTTACCCTGCATATTTTGGTATTGTACCGTTATTGCGGCAGGACGGATAACCGGCGCATAGATTGACGGAATACTGAGACACCCCTCTTCACAAGAGGTTTGTTCAGCTGAAGTACCGATAATCTGCGGATTAATAAAAACCCACTCAATTCCGTCATCAATCTTAACAATAAATAGCCGGATATTCTTTCCCACTTGCGGAGCTGCAAGTCCAATACCTTTGTCCTTCTCCATTGCAATAAACATATCCTGCACCAGTTGTTGTATTGAATCGTCAATAACAGTAACTGGTTGCGAAGTATGCCGTAGACTTTCTTCACCAAGATACAATATATTCATTTCATTAAATACTACAAGATTTATGCACGCCGGTCAATCCAGCCTGAATGTTTGATTAGGGATTCCGCATTATAAATAGTGTCAAAAAAATAGTAGCTAAGAAGGCATAAAAGATGGTAAAATGTTCTTGGGGTGGAACAATGACATTACAAGAATCATTTGAGAACATTAAAGACGAAAGAATCGACAGATGCAAGAAACACAATCTCGTCGATATACTGATGATTGTGTTTGTGGGAGTATTGTGCGGATATAAAAGTATAGGGAACCTCTAAAAACGGAAGTTTTTAGAGGTTCCCTATACTTTAAAAAAATCTATTTTTTATCTTGACTTTATTAGTGTGCACACTTATGCTGTGCTAGTAAGGAGCGTTTATGAAAAATATAACATTATCAATTGATGAAACTGTTTTACAGGCAGGTCGAGAGTATGCAAAGAGACACAATATCTCGTTTAATTTTCTCGTAAGAAAGCTTGTTGAGCAAACGGTTGTTACCACCAAAGATTACTGGCTTCATGATACTTTTTCACTTATGGATAAATTAAATGCAACATCAGACAATGAGAAATGGACAAGGGAAGAATTATATCGTGTCTAAAATATTTATTGATACAAATATACTTGTTTATACCCTTGACTCAAAAGATTCATATAAGCAGGCTAAAGCTCGGAAAATAATGGAGAAAGTTGTAGATTTACATCAGCCTGTAATATCAACACAAGTACTTAAAGAATTCTATGTAGTTGCAACAACAAAATTGAAAGCAGATCGAATAATTGTTAAAAATATTATACACAATTTTTGCAATATTGCAATTGTTCAAAATGATTTAGAGTTGATAGAACAAGCCATCGATATTAGTGTAATTTTACAATTATCGTTTTGGGATTCATTGATAGTAGCTGCTGCTGAGAAAGCAAAATGTGAATGTATTATTTCTGAAGATTTAAATCCGAGACAGACATATCGCGGAGTAATGGTAATCAATCCGTTTAAAGAAGAGGCTTTCTAACACACGTTTCAACCTGATATTGCCTTTGCAGCAATGCAGGCTCAGCGAATGTTCTGCTTCTATCATCTTGTATAATTTACTGATTCATGTATACTTCAAGTCTTACTTAAAAATTTTTAAAGTGAATTGCAATTATATATGGGAGGGGATATAGCCTGAATCAATCTGCTTTTTGGGCAGCTTAATCCCCAAATACATGAACGGAGGTATTGGAATGAAAATGCGTTTCTCTATTAAAAATCAATTGATGTTTATTTTTGGTCTTCTTTTCCTTACTGAAGGTGTCATATTTACGTTTACCGCTCTGTCGATTACCAGAAAAGCACTGGCGCAAAGGATTGAACACCAGTTAATTCAGCAAGCAAAAGATACAGCAGAGATTATTTACGGACGTATAGATTCTCTTTTCCAATTTATAGAAGGAATTGCCCGCTCACCGATTTTGCGTGACCAAAATCTTCCAATGGAGAATAAATTGGATATGCTGAAAAAAGAAGTAGCATTCAATAACGATCTCCATGAAGCAGGTATTATCAGCACAAATGGCACTATGTTTATGACCACCGGCAACAGGGCATCTGCACGCGATTCACGGTGGTTCACTGCGGCACTCAATGGTGAGCGTGTTATTGCAGAACCGATTGAATCTCTTACTAGCAAGCAATGGGTTTTAACACTTGCCGTGCCGATCTATGATGACAATCATGCTATTACCAGCGTATTAGCGGTTGCTGTTCCCGCTGACTGGCTCAATAATGCCATCAAAGATATTGTAATCGGTGAGACCGGCTACTGCTATCTTATCGGAAAAACAGGGAATAGGATAGCTTTCCACGACATGAAATATGTGCATGAACGATATAATAGCATGGAAAAAGCTAAGCAAGATCCAACGCTTATATCGCTTGCAAATGTTGAAAAAAAAGTCATCACGGAAGATAAAGCCGGTTGTGCTGAGTATCAATGGAAAGGCGAATCGGTTATTGTAGGCTATGCTCAGCTGCCGACAATAGGCTGGGGATTGATTGTACGGGCACCTTTGAAAGAATTTATGAATGCTATTAGCATTTTAAAAAAATCGCTCTATTTGCTCGGTATCATTATATCCGGTGCCTTGCTTCTTGTGGTTATTGTTGTTGCTCGTGCCATAGTAAAACCGCTTAATGCTGCCGTATATGCTTTGCAGGATATTGCACAAGGAGATGGAGACCTTACGGTACGGCTGCCTATTGCCGGAAATAACGAAATAACGGATCTCTCCAAATTTTTTAATCAAACGATTGAAAAAATTGGACATGCACTAAAAGAGGCTGACCACAGTGCTGAAGTAATGCAGGAGATAGGGGCAGACCTTGAAAATGATATGGCACAAACGGCAAGTGCAGTTCATCAAATCAGTGCAAATATTGAAGGAGTAAAACAACAATCGGTAACACAAGCCTCAAGTGTTACGGAAACAGCTGCAACAATCGAAGAAATTATCCGTACTATCCGGCAGCTGAACGGAAGTATTGATAATCAGGCATCAAGTGTCGCTGTTTCCTCTTCTGCGATTGAAGAAATGGTTGCAAATATTGCGTCTATTACCGGTACATTGGAAAAAACGAACGACGTTATTAAAACACTGGCAAGTGCTACTGCTGACGGTAAAGATACGGTAACAAATGCAAATGGTATTACGCAAAAGATTGCTGAAGAATCCGGCAGCTTAATCGAAGCATCGAGTGTTATTCAACATATTGCAAGCCAAACGAACCTCTTAGCAATGAATGCTGCAATCGAAGCCGCCCATGCAGGAGAAGCAGGAAAAGGATTTGCCGTTGTTGCCGACGAAATCCGAAAACTCGCTGAAGATTCTGCCGCACAGGGAAAATCTATCACAGCAACGCTGAAAACCTTGAGCGGAGAAATTGAAGACTTGGCAGGTTCTGCAAAAATTGCCGGAGAAAAGTTCCAAGTCATTTTTACACTTTCCAATCAGGTAAAAACGATGAGTACTCAGCTGACAGAGGCAATGCATGAACAAGAAAATGGTAGTAATGAGGTGCTTTCTGCAATAAAAGACATCAACAATGTAACGGTGGAAGTACAAGAAGGTGCTGAAGAAATGCTAAAAGGAGGGGAGAGCGTTGCTGAAGAAATGCGCACACTCGATAACCTGACACGGCTTATGAGCGATAGTATGAAAGAAATGGCACTCGGTGCTGCCCAAATCAGCGATGCTGTTCAAGGTGTGCATGAAATTAGCCAAAAAAATAAGAAAAGTATCGAGCAGCTTGCAGCGGAGGTTTCAAAGTTCAAAGTAAGTTAAGGATGTTTTTCTTTTTTCCGATTAAAAAAGAAAAATTTGATACAATGACATCCTCCTCAGCACTGCCTTAGATAGGGGGGGGGGGGGGGGGGTATAAATTAAAGAACAAAGCACCTATTGATAGTGTAGTAAATTTGTATTTTATTTAATGGCTGTTTTAATAAGAAAAAATCAACTTTTATTGTAACTATTCAGTACATGTGCC
The DNA here is from genome assembly GCA_052173475.1 of Treponema sp. GTDB lineage: Bacteria > Spirochaetota > Spirochaetia > Treponematales > Treponemataceae > Treponema. The sequence goes on along the minus strand of JBQMYN010000080.1, from coordinate 1,234 downwards.
GAAAAGTGACTATTTTTAGCTTTTTCAATACAATTAATCACTATATATAGCATATAAACAAAAGCTTTCATGCTGCATTCAAGAGTGTTGAATAGTTACCTTTTATCAAAGGATTTTAAACGTGTTAAGGAAATCAACAAAATATAAATCCTTCGGATGGTCAGAGTGAGATACAGGGATTTCGCATTATAACCGTATAAATCATTGTATGCTAATGGCTTGCTATAAAACATAATCAACAGCCTCGGCACAAAGCGCAGCCGAGGAACGGCAGGCATAAGCCCCTCGGTACGAATAAAGAATATAAAACGAGTAAGTTATTATAGAGTATAGCTTTATAATTAAAATGCGGAATCTGTGGAAGAACTATTTACTATAATAGCAAAAATCTTCAAAATATGATATAATTATTCTTATGAAAGTTTATCTTGATAACTGCTGTTACAATCGACCGTATGACGACCAAAATTATCTACCGATTTCACTTGAAACACAGGCAAAGCTGCTAGTTCAATTACTTATAAAAGAAAAGTGCCTAGAACTTGCTTCTTCGTTCATTTTGGACTATGAAAATTCTTGCAACCCATATTATGGATAGAAAAATTGGTATCAAAAACTTTTTGGATAGCAATGTTTCTGATTATGTTGGCAGTGATAAATCAGAAGAAGTCATCATAAAGGCAAAAATCGTGATGGCAACAGGAGTAAAGATGAAGGATTCTTGCCACATAGTTTGTGCCGAAATGATGAAATGCGACTACCTTTTAACCACAGATAAAGGCATGTTGAAATACAAAAGCAATACTGTGAAATTAGTTAATCCGATAGAATTTATAGATTTGTTAAACGGAGGTAATGAAAATGGTGAGTGAAATGATTGTACCGCCGGCGACGATAGAGCTTCTGTCACGTGGTATGGAATGTCTTGTAGAAGCAATGGGAGTTGTTGAAGCAGAATACTTTATTGCCGCTGTACGAAGGGAACGATTCGATTATACAAAATGGCAAAGCGAACATTTTGATAAAATGGATTTAAGAGCTTTTGTTAATAATGCAAAAACTTATGCGCAAAGCATGGGAAAGTAAAAGCGTCTAACACCCGCTTCAACCTGACATTTGTTTTATCACGAAAGTTGCTTGGGGCGGTCATTGTGGAGTGATATAATAAAAGTACAGTGGCTAAATTGCCGAAAAAGAGAGGAGAATGGCAATGAAAAGGTTTGTTTATTTTCAG
>JBQMYN010000079.1:0-10281 GCA_052173475.1 Treponema sp. | reverse complement strand
CCGTACCGATAGCAGGACAGCCTGCACACTACAAGGCAGAGGGAGCTATTACGCTGCTCCATGTCAGAACAGATATAACGTTTAAGATTAAAGACGGTGCAAATAAAGAGACCGCGTGGCAGGCTGCACTGCTTCGATCAAATGAACAACTTGATGTTCATATAGGACTTACACAACCTATTAATCCGCATATACAGGATGGTACGTCGTATGTAAAAGAGGCGTTTACTTTGCAGCTGACCGGTATATATAACGGAGATGAAGCCCAAAATTTAGATTTACGTATTAATAAAGACGGAACAGCATTAAGTGCCGGTGAGCTAAATGATTTAACCCCAATAATCAAAAAAGAGGGTGTTGCTTTTACCGCAATACAAAAAGAAGGTAATAAGATAACCGGTTTTAAAAGCGGCACCAAAGCAAAAGAAAAGGAAGAATATTCCATTACGCTTACTCCGCGCCCAAATCATAAGGATGACGGGCGGTATGTGTTTACGTTCAGAAGTGCTGCAGGAGATGTGCAAAAACAAAGCATTGTATGGGTCGATACCAAAGCACCGGATTTAACACCACGTGTTCCTGTTGACGGGCAAGCATTAAAAGAAGAACCTAAGCTCTTTGCTGTTGTTACCGATACGCCCGGAGCCGGTATTAAAACAGTAGCGGCGGTACTAAACGGTAATGGAGCCATTGTACTTGAACAAAAAGGAAGTTCGATAGAATCAAAGACATCATTACACCTACAAGAAGGACAAAACGACATTGCATTTACTTATACTGATAATCTGGGGAATAGTGATTCTAAAACCATCTCATTCCAGTATGATAAGACACCGCCGGAACTATCAGACATAAAAATAGACGGAAAAGACAGCGATACGGTGCTTATCGGAACAGAAGACGGTAATAAAATGAAGTCTTTTTCTGTTACAGGGAACGTACAAGACGCGATCTCTCTGAAAGCAGTGTACCTAACCATTACAAACAAAAAAACAAATCAGGGCATCGGTTTGCTGAAGCAAACTGTAACAGGAAACACACTGCAGTCCTTTAGTTGGACGGTTGAACATAGTATGCTCGCCGGTATTGCTTCTGCTGAAGGAGTGTACACAATTTCAATCCGTGCAGAAGATAAAGCAGGTCTAACAACAACGGTAGTAAGAACCTTTGAAGTAGATAAGGATAAGCCGGAAGTTACGGTAAAAACACCGGCAGCCGGCAGCACAGTAAACAAAACGATTGTCATAAGCGGTACTGCATCGGACAAACAAAAGCTAAAATCGGTACAGGTTGTAAAAAAAGACAGCCCTACTACAGAACTCGAGGGCGTAACAGAAAGCAATGGCGATGCGTCAAATAAGGCTGTGTTTACCGGGGATAAGGCAGCCTCATGGAGCTTCAAACTTGATACGACGAAGTATGTACCGATAAGTGCTGGAAATACCGGTACTGGCAGCATTGTACTCAATGTAATCACCGAGGATGAAGTCGGTAATAGAACAGAGCAAGAGCATACCATTACAATTGATCAGCATCAAGATAGACCGGTTATTACGATAAATAGCTTTGAACATATTGCACCGGAACACGCAAATCTTGCGGGTACACGCATCCTAACCGGTAAAGTTGAAGATGATGATGGTATAGTAGATTTATCGACTATGAAGATAGGCATAGATGCACACACGCCTGTTTCTCCTATTTTTGCGAATGGAGTATGGAAATACACTATTCCTGATGGAATACAGGACAATAGCCATGAGCTGCATTTTACGGTAACTGATAATCAAGGTACCGTATTTACAACAAATGCCCAGCTTCCCACTGCAAGCGGCGGTACTCGTCCGGCTACTGATTTTGATCACCCCTATGTATTGGGGTATGAAGATGCCAAAGACAAGGCGCGTAGCAGCGGTATAACATTCAGGCTCGACACTGTACAGCCTGAATTTAAAGAGAACGGTATTACATTTGTACTGGCAAATACCTACACAGATAGTAATACGGCGGTACTAACAGCAAATACAATACTGGGAAACAAAGAGCATCAAACGGCATCTTTCAAAGTGTTGGTAAAAGATGCTTCTGGAATAAAAAAAGTATCTATGCGGCTAGGAAATACTTCTACAATCATAAACGGTATTCGTAACCAAAGTTTTGATGCCGGCGATTTTGAAGCATGGCTGTTTGAAAATATTACACTTACAAAAGGTGAAAAATCCTTTGTCATAACAGCAACTGATAAGGCTGATTTTGATAAAACATGGAGGGAAACTGTCCTCATTGATTTTGAACCGCCGGTGGCAGAAGTCCGCTCTTCTATTTTGGATGCAGTATACTACTTAAATGCAGATATAGTTGGAACAGTAACCGATAAGGGTACCAATGGGATACAAAGCCCTGCCGGCGTTTCCGGTGTATCAGGCATCAAAGAAGGTTCTATTGAATACAAAATAGGTAATTCAGACTGGATCGCCGATAAACATACTGTAAGCGGTAGTGATTTATCCACGCTTAAACAAAATCCGGGAACATGGGAAATTAACATTCCTGATGTTACAAAATATAAGGAAAACCTTGGGGCAACCCCTCCTGCTGATACCACGAGTAAAATCTACACCATACCGGTGCAAGTCAGAATGAAAGACCGTGCAGGAAATCAAGGGGAATCACAACAATATCTCTTGAAGTTCGATCCGGCGGGGTCAACACCTATTGTTGAGCTGATTACCCCCGATACTGATGCAGTGCTTGGAACCTCAGTTGTTATTAGCGGGCTTGCCCGTACCGCAAAAGCAGGATTGAGCCATTTTGTTAAAAAGCTCGAAGTACAGCTTCGGCAAGAAAATACACATTTCGGCGATTCGTGGAGCCTTGACGGAAAAGACTTTGGCACAGGGTATACTGTTATTGAGGAAACTGCTGCAATTAGTTATTGGCAATATCCGCTGCCGAAAGAGGTTGTACATGCTATTTTGAACAACAAAGTAAATAACACTATCTATATCCGTGTACGGGGCGTAAGCTCTGATGGTGCTGTCGGCGCATGGACATCCGAACGGAAATTTACCATTAGTAAAGATGTGGCGCAGTTTTCACCATTTACGTTAGGCAAAACTGCCGCTGAAGCAAATCCTCCTGCCTATGCTCCGCGCAGTGTATGGATAAAAGGCGATTCCTACACGTTAAAAGGCAAGGTAACGCATTCATCAGGAATTAAAACAATAACCGCAAAAACTGAAAATGCACCCCAAGGTGTGCAATCACTTGATATAACGAATGCAAGTACTTGGTACACAAAGAGTTCTGACGGCAGTTTTGAATTTGCTATTCCTATTAAAACTACGCACTACGCAGAAAAATCAGGAGAAATTGAGTTTACCATAACCGCCGAAGATAATAGAACAGGAGGGCAATCAATAAAGAGTTCCTCTCATGTACGGCTCAAGTATGATAATTCTATCCCCGCTGCCGCAATTGGCGGATCGATAGGTGAAAAAACTGCCCAAACAACATTTACATCGGGGGAATTTACAGTAGCAAAGGATCTTGATCCTGCTAAAAAAGATCAGTACCGTGTCGTGGTAAATAATACTCGATACGAAATTGACTCGATTGTTCCTGAAAGTTCTGCTGCTTCAACCAAGAAAGTAACGCTGAAAAATGCACCCGGCTTAAACGGTATCTTTGACTACGGTATTACAGAACGTCCGTATATTTTGCAAAGCACGGGCTATCAGGTAGAAGGACTTGCCTCCGATACCGGTTCGGGTATTACAAAAATATCGGTAACCTTAACAGTCAATAGCAAATCGGAAACTATTGATCTCACAACAACGGATAATCCCAAAACAATTATCTCGGAACGGGGCGATTTAGTGTCATTTAAAGGAAGTCTTAATACCACAAAGGTAGATAATGGGCAAGGCACTTTGAAAATCACTGCCTATGATGGTGCTGGGAATGAAATATCTGACGAGGTAACAAAGGTATTGGTAAAAAATGATTTACTTTCTATTACTAAGCTCACATTTAAAACCAATTTGGATGGGAATGCTGTATATAATGATGATACCGATGAGGTAAAACAGGCTGTTCTTACCGGTAGCTTTGATGCAGAGAAAGACTATCGGGGAACTGTTGATGTTGCACAAACCTTTACCTATAAAGACAATACAAAATCAGAATTGACCGTAGAACTTACCGGAGGGTATAAAACAGCTCGAACTTTTGAGCTGTATAAAGATTCCGTGTCAAATACAAATAAGATTGCCGAAAGTTCGCCGGCTATCAGTGGAAATACCTATACCTTTAATTTAGCAAATAACCTTAATACCATCGGAGACGGCCCTGCCAGAAAACTTATTCTCAGGGCTTTTGATGAATCGGTTGGTAAGCTCTGGTATGCACAGGCGGAAATTACAGTCAACGTAGAACATACTGATTCAACCCCGCCTGTTGGAGTCATCGTACCATTCTTCTATAATAGTGATAAGCAAGAACTGGAAACTGAGAAAGACTTTAAACTTACCAGCGTAAAGTATGATTCTGCAAAGCAAGAACCGCTTGGACATATTGAATTGAGCAAGATAGAAGGCTTAGACAGCAATAATCCTGCAAACAGCTATCCCTGTGTTTCCGGAACGGTTATACTTCGCGGCACTGCCTATGATAATGTGCATATCAAAGAATTAAAATTAGACGGAGCAGGTATTTCCAATGCGGTTATTACCAATACTGCCGGCACTTGGTCAGGAGATTCAAAGTTTAAAGTAACTGATAAGCATAATAGAAAAGGACATTATGTTGCATGGGAATACGAATGGGTTACCGGTACGCCGGAACTTAATAAAACCATTACCTTAACGGTTACTGATTTTGCAAATAAAACTAATACCAGTGCGGGCAATACAGAACCGACAGTAAAAAACGGCACCCGCGGAACGGAAGACCGTGCAATAGTTCTTGCGCAAGAAGATACTGCGGAACAGTATCAATTTATGCGGCTTACCGATACCAAAGAACAATCGTATCTGGTGCAAGTACATTCCATAGAAAAAGGAAATAAGGCTACATGGTTTAATGTTGATGTTCCAATCAATATTACAAAGTATGTACTGTATGGATATACCGCAAATAATGCTCAGATGAAAGTTAATATTGTGCCGTATATCTCCAAAGTAGAGACCGCACTTTCTAAACTTGGCGGGAACCAGCCTGATTTATATGCCCGTACTGCGTTAGGACACTATCCGGTACAAGATGAAGAAACAATCAAAATACACGGTTTTAATCTTAATGGCGCATCATATACAGTAGGAAGTGTAAATGCCGGTACTGTAACCGGTTCTTCCTCTCCGTGGCTTCTAAAACTTGCAAGTAGTGCTGTGAGCGGAAAACTTGAAGCAACAGTAAATACTGTCAAAGCGGTTAATAACAGTAATGAGAACACAAAGCTCTATAACAAGGGTGCAAAAACCTCAAATAGCGAAAGGCTCACCGATGATGTTGAACTGGATATTTGGCAGTTTACGAGTAAGGCAGCCTTACCGGGGCGCGGTATTATAACAGAACCCGTTATGCATATTAATCCTATCAGTAAGATGATAGGATTTGCTTTTGCTAATGGTCCCGATTTCTTCAGTATGAGTAATGGTACAACTAATTCCTATACAAAGTGGCATAAAAATTATGATGACTTTGGAAATGTAGACTTTGTATATGATAATCATGGAAATGCTCATGGTGTTGTTGTCGGACGGGATATAAATTCCGGAAGCAACCACGGCGGTAAGTTCACCTATATGTGCAGTAAGTGGGGAGTCCCTTCTCATTCTGACGGTAATAACTATGGCGGCAGCAATGCATTGCGTTTAGAGGCAATTGGGCAAGTAGGAAGTATGAGTGGAGGAACCGAGCCTATTCTTGATAAGACCCGTATTCAGCATCCCTCTCTTGCGGCTGTATCGGATTCCAGCACCAGTACGCGGCTGTATCTTGCCTACTATGATAGTCTTAATGACCAGATACGGTTTAAATCCGGAATAAATGATAAAACGAGCAACAACGCATTTGGACAGTTTACCGATCAAGAAACGCAAAGTGCAGTTACTGCATATAATCAAGCTTATGTTGATATTGTTGCAGGAACATATAACACAGGTACAACCGGCAATGCTACTGGTACCTATTTGTCGCTGGGAGTTGTTCCGGGTACAACTGCTGCTAATGATGTTGTTGTATTGATTTGGTTTGATGAAACAAACCGCATGCTCAAATACACGTATAAAACAACGCCGCAAACTCCAGCACATGCTTCACAAACCAATCCAAGCAATGGCGGTTGGCATGTTCCGGTTACTGTATTTGATAAAATGAATATAGGCGAATATTGTAAAATTGCAGTGGATAAAAAGGGCGGTATTCATATAGCAGCATTCGACTCGGATGCTGCTGACCTAAAATACGCATATTCAAGCACATACAATGCAACAGGCGGGTTTAAAATAGCAACAGTCGATGCCTACGGTATTACCGGCAGTTATATTACTTTAGATGTTGCCTATACAGGAAGCGGCGCAGAAGAAAAAGCTGTTCCGTATATCGGGTACTATTCTGCTTCAGCAGGACGTTCAAAACTGGCGTATCTGCATGATACGGCAACCGGCGTTGATAATGCTGCGCAAGGTACTGATGCAAGCGGATATTTTACCGGTAAGTGGGAAGTTTCTGTAGTGCCGACAACGAGCCGTGTACAGCAGGACAATATCAATGTAGGGGTTTGGAAAACTAATGGCGTATTGGAGAACAGTACGAACGGAACAGCATCCTATGATCAGGCGGCAGGGAATAAGAAAGGTACCGTTTGGGGATGTATTTACGGCAATGGTACTGCAAATCCTGTATTGGGCTATGCTATCAAGCAGGCAATGAACGGCTCTATCGAAACCGCTCAAAAGAAGTAGTATATTTCTATACTCATACAAGAATTATACACTTACTTTAGTAATTATGGTACTATTCCGACACTGTAATAAGGAAAGGAATACCGATAGGCTTTCAGTTTTTGGACAGCCCATTCAAAAACTGAGGTTTTTAGAGGTTCCCTACAGTATTTCAAGGCAGCCGGTTCCGACGCAAAAGTGTCAGGACGTGGTAATGCGGAAGGTTTTTAAATAGACGATGTATAAAAGAATAACTAAGGTACTTGTGTATATGTTGCTCCCTGTTTGTACACTGTTTTCTGCAGATACGGTATATGTGCTGAAACAAGGAGAGACAATGTATGCATTAAGCAGGAAATACAATGTTCCTCTTTCGACATTGCTTGAATATAATAGTATAGAAACACCGGCAAAAGTAACTGCCGGTCAAACAATTTACATTCCCGAAACGTATATAGTACAAAAAGGAGATACTTTTTATAGTATAGCACGGAAATTTTCCGTATCTGTTTCCCAATTACAGGCGGTAAACAAAGTAGGACACTCTAATGTATTGCCTGTCGGTAAAATATTGATGATACCGGACAAGCACGAACCTAAACTTTCGCAGCAAAATTTTGAAAAAAGGGAAAGTGCAAGTACACCGACAGGATTTATGGACTGGATAGACCCTCGATTATATGTAAAAAAAACACTCGATAAAGATATTGTATGGCCGGTTCCTGCTAAGGATATTTCATACCTTGCAGGAAAACTCTATGGCGTTGTGATAGATTCTCAAGCAAGTGCTGCCGTTAAAGCGATAGCTTCAGGAAAACTTATCTTTCAATGTCCGCACCGTGGGTATGGTCATGTAGTTTTTATACAAACAGAAACAAAATATCTCTATGTATATGCAGGATTATCCTCAATTATACGGCAGATTGATGATGAAATTCCCGCAGGAGAAGCTATCGGTACGCTCGCATCTGATACCCTATCAGGTACGCCGCGGCTTTATTTTATGGTATATCACAATAATGAACCCATTGATCCCGCCAAAGCTCCCCGTAATTTGTAAAAGCGCATGAGTTCCCAGCGCATTGCATTTGCTGCACTTTGCCTATGCAGAGATTTGCCAATCTGAGCAATGGCAACGGTATCGCTCAGGTCTAAAATTCTCTGCATATCTAAAATAACCGAGTTTTTTACAGATGCCCTAGACTTTAAACTTAGAAACTTCCCGCGCGACATTTTCGATGCCGGTTTTATTTTTCTGAGCAATAGTATTGACTTCCTGTACTGTATTACTAATTTGAACAACACTAAGTGCCATTTCGTTCATATTATTAGTCATAGTATGCGTTAAACTATCCAATCTGCGCATTTCATCTGCAACGCCTTCTCCGCCCCTTAACATCTTTTCGGAACCTTTTTGTACTTCTGTGGTAACAGCGTCGATATTTTTAATAGCGGTAAATACTTCTCGACTTCCGCCTTCTTGTTCATGCATTGCTTCGGTTAAACGCATACTCATAGCTTCAACTTCTTCTGATAAGGTAAAAATAGTGTTAAATTTTTCGTCAGCAGTTTTAGCAGATTCTGAAAGAGCTTCAATTTCTCCGCTTAGATTTCTGAGGGTTTGAGTAATATTTTTTCCTTGTACCGCAGATTCTTCGGCGAGCTTACGAATCTCATCTGCAACAACGGCAAACCCCTTTCCAGCTTCTCCTGCATGGGCTGCCTCGATAGCTGCATTCATTGCTAATAGGTTTGTTTGAGATGCAATATGCTGAATAACATTTGAAGCCTCTATCAGAGTTCCTGATTCTTCGGCAACTTTTTGTGTTATGTTATTTGCATTTGCAATGGTTTCTTTCCCGTTCGCAGTGGCTTCTGTCAGTGTTTTAATCGTATTATCCGTTTTTTCAAGGGTTTGCGAAATAGATGCAATATTAGCTACCATTTGTTCAACTGCCGAGGATGATTGCGCCACGCTTGTTGCCTGTATTTCTATGCTGTTGTTCAGTTGTTTGATAGTACGGACAATTTCTTCAATAGTTGTAGCAGTTTCGGTAATGCCTGCTGCTTGCATTATTGCTTGATGCTTAACGTCTGCAACATGCTCGTTAATTTTTTGAATTGCTACAGAAGTTTCAGTCATGTTGGAAGCAAGTTCATTGCCAATATTTGCCATCATGTTTGAATTTGTCCCGACAATTTGTACTGACATGCCGATTTTTGCAATCGTTTCATTAAAAGCTTTTGCCAGTTCAGAAATTTCATCATTACCATGAATGGGTAATCGCACCGTCATATCCCCTTCTCCTAAGGAGATATTTTGCAGTGCTGCTACAGTATTTTTAATAGGATTGATGATTTTTGAGGCAATGAAATATATAATGATGCAGGCGATAACAAACAATAATGCAACTATCGTAAACATAGATAACTGGAGTACTTTAATGGATACCATAAACTCATCATAGGGAGCGTTGATAACAATAGTCCAATCGGATAAAGCACTTTTTGCATAGCCTGCTACTTTTTTTATTCCATTATATGTGTAAAACCCGATACCAGAATCCGTTGCTTTTACAGCGTTCATTTCAAAAGAAGCGAGCGAGGTAAGTTCCGATCTTGCGTTTGCTTGTGTAGCAGAATTAAATTGCGCTTTCACTAACTCCTGATCCCGACTGCCAATAGTAGTGCCTGTAGCACCGAGCACATAGCAAAAACCGTCATTCCCTATGGATATGCTAGAAATATCGTCTGAAAGCAAGTTCCCCCTTACATCAGCGGACAAGACCCCGACAATAATTTTATCTTCATTAAAAACAGGCACTGCAAAAGTAATAATCAAATCTCCGCTTGCATCCCATTTGTATGGTTCAGAAACAAACTTTTTACCGCTTACTGCTGCACGATACCATGCTTGATCGCTCACTTTCTTTGTTGTACCGTCTGCGGTATAGAAAGTACCCTCTAGATCAGAAATATTAAAAGCATCGATCCTTTTCGTAAAGGCTGCTTCTGACTGTAAACGCTCTGCTAATTGAGGTTTTGTGTAATGAGTTCCATATACAACACGTCTACTTGCATATCCTTCAAGAATCTGAAAAAAGACTGCTATTTTTTCATCAATCTGAATGCTTGTTACGCTCGCTTTATCTATAAGATGTGCTTGAAGTTTTTCAAAGACGGCTTTGCGTGCTATAAAAGCGGCGAGCAAGCCTTGTATGAGCGATATTATGATAACTACTAAACCAAAACTTAGTATTAACTTATACCGCAATGAAAAATGCTTATTTGGTTTACCTGTATAGGGGGGGGGGGGGGGGGGGGGGGTAACTTCCCC
>JBQMYN010000078.1:0-10813 GCA_052173475.1 Treponema sp. | reverse complement strand
TAGAAAGCGCACCGCCACGGATGGCGGGGAAAAGAGCAGAAGCGATATTTTGGCTTCGCCAAAATTCGCTATCAGATGATGTACACGGAAGTACATCATCTGATAAGTCGACAGACATTACGTATATAAAGCTATCGAGTGAGAACGTATATCTGATGGCGATAATCGACTGGTATTCTCGAAAAGTATTGTCATGGCAGGTGTTTAATACGATGGATGCAGGACAGTATGCCCGACTTTTACGGGAGACGATTGAACAGTACGGCTGCCCCGCGATCTTCAATACAGATCAGGGAGCACAATTTACTTCGGATGTCTTTACGTCTGTGCTTATTGAGTATGGTATTGAAATCAGTATGGACGGACGGGGAAGAGCATTGGATAACATCCGCATAAAACGGCTGTGGAGGAGCCTTAAATATGAAGATATTTATTTGAAATGCTATGAAACAATGGGTGAATTAAAAGAAGGGATTAGATATTATTTTAACTATTATAATTCGATGCGCTTACATCAGGGACTGGATTATGAAGTTCCCGATGATATGTATCAAAGCTTCCGGTCGGAAAAGCCGGATAGAAATATGGCTGCTTAAATACACCTTAAATACATTATTTTTTTGTCTTGACAAAAGGGCGCAATGTCTTTGATGTTGAACACATTAGCGGTCTTGAAAACCGCATAGCCGCCTTACGCCGCGTCATGCAGGCAACGGTACTGCATAGCATACCGGCTGAAAGTACTGAAACGCTTACCGAAGATTACGAATTTGAATGCGCTGTCTTTTTGGAAAACTCTTGGCGGAACATATAAGGGGTGTAATAAATGAGCAACAAAGATATGGCAGCACTGCAAAAAGAGATAAGGCATCTTCTAAAAATCTATACCTGAGTTTTTAGAAGATGCCCAGCGATACATGGTAGGAACATACCGATCGGCACACCGGCAAAAATGCTATAATGCCCAGTTACCCTTTTCAAGAATTACAATCTGCGTACCGTCTTTTTTCACACCGATAACAGAAAGCTCTGGTCCTCCTACCATAAAATCAACATGAATCATCGAGGTATTCATACCGGCTGCCTTTTTTTGTTCAGGAGTAAAGTCGGCACTGCCTATGAGATTTTCGCTATAAGCATTTCCCACTGCAAAATGGCACGAGGCATTTTCATCAAACAACGTATTTTTGAATAAAAGGTGAGTATTACTGATGGGAGAATCATCTGCAACCAGCGCAACTTCACCAAGGCGGGATGCTCCCTCATCAGTGTTGATTAAATCTTCAAGAATATCTTTCCCTTCTTGCGCATCAAAAGTGATTATTTTTCCATCTTTAAATGTAAACTCAAACCCGTCAACAATTTTTCCCCGTACTGCAAGCGGTTTTGTAGCACGCAGCGTACCATTTACTTTGTAGGCATGAGGCATAGAAAATACTTCTTCAGTAGGAATATTCGGTAAAAATACTTCACCATTTACGGTAGTCGCCGAACCGCCCATCCAATGATGTCCTTCCGGCAAGTACACTTCAAGGTCGGTGCCGGGAGCCTTGTATAACAGTTTTTCAAGCCGCAGCTCATTCAAACAATGCTGGTGTGTTTTTAGAGCAGCATCATGGGCTTCCCATGCTGCCAGCGGGTTCTCGCACGCTACCCGCGTAATAGAAAAAAGTGTTTCCCAGAGCTTTTCAATAGCGGCAGATTCATCAAGCGCGGGAAAAACTACTTTTGCCCATGCTTTTGATGGGAATGCTGCAACTGTCCATTTAATACGGTTATCCATCACATACTTCATAACCGGCTGGGATGCTTTTGCATAGCAGGCTTGCCACTGCGCAATTTTTTTAGAATCAACTGATTTTAGCAGTTCGGGATTAGGTGCAACAAGCGCAAGCCGGTGGTAGTTATTCTTATATGCTTGTTCTAAATAGTCTATTTTGAATTGCGGCAAGTAACTGAATACCTCACTGCTGCCATATTGATACCGAGCAAGTGTCATTGCATCATCAGTAAAATCGTACAAAACATCAGTTACCCCCAGCTGATAGGCTTGCTTGGTTATTTCCCTCACCATAGGCAGCGTTTCTTCATTTACCATCACCAACAGATTATCGCCTTTTTTTAACCGTAATCCTGATTTCAAAATTAGTTCAACATATTTTTCAATATTTTTGTGTAAATCCATAGTAATCTCCTTGCCGGCAGCCTTTACCGCTCTTGAATATAACCGCATCCGCCTACTTTGCGCTCGTACAAATCAGATTGTTATAGCCGTTAGGACAGCCTGATTATCATACAATATAGGGAAGAATCCGGCATCACCTTTTATGCAAGCTATCGTAATATGTATTTACTATAATATCAATACCACGGAAGTCAATTTTTACTCATCTCATTGCCTGTAACCTGTTCCTAAACACACGTTTCCGAACAGGTTTACTAAAAATACGCCCTGTATAATTGATTTTTTTTTCGGAATACCGTATTCTTATACCGCAAGTCTTTTAACCAGCGTTCGGCTGGATGAGGCTTCTTATCTATAAAATAACTCATCGCTATGGATTATTATGGAGGAGAAAATGGCATCGTTTTATTATTTACCGTTTTACTGGTTATCAATTACAACAAACCTTGTGATGGGAGTAGTCCTTAGTTTTTTTAATGACGAAGAAACATCATATACTGATCGGTATCCTTTTTTGCAGGATATGACATTTCTCCTTATTCTTGTGATTTTTTCAGGTACAGCCGCTGTATTTAAACTGCTTACCCCTGTAGGGGGACAGCTGCCCATTATCGGAGATTTAGCACCTGCAGTATCAGGATCCGCCGGTACTCTTATCTTTTTTAACCGCTGGTGGGTAATTGCACATCCTGAAAAACTGCTGCCTGCATTTTTTGAAAAACTTACCGGTTTAAGAAAAATTATCGGATATAGCTGTCTTGCAGCAGCTATTCTGCATTTATTCTTTTCACCCGTGTTATTCCTGTAGGCAGCAGTATGAAACAATCAGTTGTCGGTATTATACGGAAAAATGAAAAATTTTTACTTGGCTTACGGGAACCCGGCGGGGATGTAGGCGGCTGCTGGGAATTTCCCGGCGGTAAATGCGAACAGGGAGAAACGCATACACAGGCACTCATTCGTGAATATGAAGAGGAATTATTTGTTACCGTATCAGTGGGTGCTTTTCTTGGAAAACAAGAATTCCGCAGCGGCAGCCGGGCATTTGACCTTTTTGCCTATGAAATTTTTTTACCGGAAGGCTATCAGTTGCAATCGGCAGTGCATACCGCCTTACAGTGGTTTTCATTTGAAGAATTAGCAGCACTCAACTTAGTTCCTTCGGATGCGCTATTTATTCCTACTTTAAAGGAGTTTTACCGGTTATAATTGTGAAGCAGGCAAAAAAATTTCTTTTCTATTTTTTCATTTCAAGCCTCTACCTCGTATGCTTTAGTTGTACAAAGAATAGCGGGATTGAACATATCCGGTTGCCGCCTGATTCTCCAATGAATGAAGCAGACCGCTATGCAGTAATTATAGAAACCTATACCGCTTTAAAAGATAGACCGGGGCTACAAGGAATTTCTGTTACCCATGCCCGAAAAAAAGAGATATATCCCATTCTTGGGACACAATTTGTATCCGTACATGGAGAAACTGAGTTATGGGTTCATCTTTCCAGCGGATGGATTAAGCAAACGGCTCTGGAATTATACCCAACACAGGAAAAAGCACTTACCGCTGCTTCCCGCTTAAAATAGACCTGTTCGGCAATAGTGCTATCGGACAGGTCTAATAATCGCAACAGTTTAGAGCATAGCTGTTTGCTTAGATGATGAATTAGTAAGGATTGTTGAACAGCAAAAAACTTACGGGAGCTTGCTATGAGTATTTCAAATAGAAAATATAAAGACTCTGTGTTTGTAGATCTATTCAGTGAAGACGAAAAGGCAAAGGAGAATTTTTTGTCACTGTATAATGCCTTGCATAGTAGTAACCTTACAGCTACAGAACATTTAAAAAATATCCGTTTGGATCAAGTCTTATATATGACATTTTATAACGATGTATCCTATCTTGTAGACAACAAAATAATAGTTCTTGCAGAACATCAATCTACGATAAATCCCAATATGCCGCTTCGATGCCTTGAATATGTGAGTCGTCTGTATGAAACCCTTTTTGAATCAAAAGAAAAGTACAGCCGTAAACTCTTAAAAATTCCGGCTCCTGAATTCTATGTTTTTTATAATGGGGGAGAACGATTGGCTTGCAATACAATATTAAAACTTTCTGATGCTTTTATAGAAAGGACAATGGAAGCTAATCTTGAGTTGACCGTTAAGGTGATAAACATAAACCGGCAAAACCGTCATCCGATATTGGAAAACTGTCAGACGATGCAGGAATACAGTATATTTGTGGAAACAGTACGGAAGTGGAAAGAAATAGACCTGCAAAAGGGTTTTGAAAAAGCTGTTGAAGAATGTATAGAGAACAATATTTTAGGTGAGTATCTCAAGCGCAAGACGAAGGAGGTAATCAATATGTTACTAGCCGAATATGATTATGAAACTGATATAGCGGTACAGCGTGCTGAAGAGAGGGAAATCGCCTTTGCTGAAGGTATTGAACAAGGTTTTTCCGAGGGTGCATATCAAACAAAACTCGGAATGGCAAAGTTGATGCGTACGCATAATTACCCTATTGGCGAAATTTGTACAATGACGAGTCTTACCAAAGAAGAAGTAGAAACGCTTTAGAAAGTGTTGGGCATCTTCTAAAAACTCGGTTAGATTTTAGGAGATGCTTCATCAGCTGTGCCGATGAGGATGGCATTACCGATGGTATTGCTGATGGCATAAGCAACCCACTTTGGGGATAGTCCCGGCTGAACTTAGGCTGAAAATCCGCTGCCAGACTTTTAAAGCAAAGCAGTGCTGGCTTAAAAATAACCGGCTTTTAAGACAGTACCGTGTATCATACCTGAAATCTTATGCAAGGAGTAAATAATAATGAAGAAAATAGGTACAATTTCCCGCGGTCTTATTGCACCAATTGTACATTCTGGAGATGATATTGCTCAGATTGCTGTTGATACCCTGCTATCGGCAGCGGAAACAGAGGGATTCACATTGCATAACAAGGATATTCTGGCAGTTACAGAATCCGTTGTTGCCCGCGCTCAGGGAAATTATGCTACTACTGATGATATTGCCGCTGATATACGGAATAAATTTGGGAGTGCGCATATCGGCATTGTCTTTCCTATACTCAGCAGAAACCGCTTTGCAATCTGCCTTGAAGGAATTGCAAAATCTGGTAATAGATTAACAGTTATGCTGAGCTATCCATCTGATGAAGTAGGAAACCGTTTAATGCCTGAACAAAATACCGGTACAGAAAGCGATATAAACCCTTGGACAGATTCTTTTTCTGCAAAAGAGTTTACAGAGAAATTCGGCAGCTATACCCATCCATTTACCGGCGTAGACTACATAGCATATTACACTTCAATCATCAAAAAATATAATGAACAGTCAGAAATTGTTCTTGCAAATAATCCTGCCTGTATTCTTAGATACACAAAATCAGTATTAGTATGCGATATTCATACCCGTATGCAGACAAAGCATATTCTACAAAAACAAGGGGCAGTATGTCTTTTCGGACTTGACGATATTCTATCACAGCCAGTACAAAACGGCGGTTATCATAGTGGTTACAACAGCGAATACGGTCTCCTTGGTTCAAATAAAGCAACAGAACACTCGATAAAACTCTTTCCTAATAATTGCCAAGCACTGGTAGAACGGATACAAGCACTGCTGAAAGAGAAGACAGGAAAAACACTGGAAATATTAGTCTATGGTGATGGAGCATTTAAAGACCCTATTGGTAAAATATGGGAACTCGCCGATCCGGTTGTCTCACCAGGGTTCACTAAAGGACTGGCAGGAACGCCCCATGAAGTTAAACTAAAATATTTAGCGGATAATAATTTTAAAAATCTTTTCGGAGAAGATCAGCAAAAAGCTATGATTGAATATATCCATGCTTGTAAGGAAAAGACAGAATCATCAACCCTTGACCGATCAGAATCTCAAGGTACCACCCCCCGCAGACTAACCGATTTAATCGGCTCTTTATGCGATCTTACCTCAGGAAGCGGAGATAAAGGCACTCCTATTATTTTTATACAAGGCTACTTTAACAAATATGGTGAATAAATGATTGATCCTCGATACGATTACAAAGAATTACATTTGAATAGGGCAAGCGGCATATTATTGCCGATTTTTTCATTGCCCGATTCTTACGGGATAGGCTGTCTTGGAAAAAAAGCCTATGAATTTATTGATTTTCTCTGTGCAGCAGGACAGCGGTATTGGCAAATCCTTCCGCTTGGTCCAACAGGTTATGGGAACTCTCCTTATGCAAGTATGTCTTCGTTTGCCGGAAATCCATACTTAATTGACCTCGAAGCACTCTATACACAAGGACTTTTAACAGCAGACGAACTCGCTGAGGCAAAACCGGCACCGCTGCCTGAAACAACACATCGCATAGATTATGGTTTTTTATACTACACCCGATCGGCTATTTTGCAAAAAGCTTGCGTACGGTTTCTGCAATCTTCCGAAAACAAAGCATTACTCGATACTTTTTTACAGCAGCAGTATGAGTGGTTAGAAGATTTTGCATTATTTTCCGCGCTGCGGCACAAATACGGAGATACTTCGTGGGTACAGTGGCCGTTGGAAGTAAAAAGCCGGCAGCCGGACACACTGGCAGCTCTCAAAGCAGAACTGCATGAGGAGATAACCGTTGCAGTATTTGTACAGTATATTTTTGAAGCGCAGTGGCAAACACTTAAAAACTATGCAAAAGCTGCCGGCATTCATATTATCGGAGATATTCCGATTTATGCGGCGCATGACAGTGCAGATGTTTGGGCAAATCAGGCAGTTTTTTGTATGGAAGCAGATGGAAGTCTTGCGAGTTCTGCCGGCTGTCCACCCGGAGATTTCGATAATCCGCAGGATCAAGGGCAGCTATGGGGAATGCCGGTCTATAATTGGGGATATTTGGAACAAACAAACTTTGACTGGTTTATTAAGCGCTTCCGCCGCCAAGCAGCATTTTATGATGTTTTGCGCCTTGACCACTTTCGCGGATATGAAAGTTTCTGGAATATTCCGGCAGGAAAAGATGCACGGGCAGGTCAATGGATACCGGCAGGCGGCATGGCTCTTTTTACTCGACTTACACAAGAGCTGCCGCAATTACAGATTATCGCTGAAGACCTCGGCTTTATCACCAAAGAAGTATTCTCCTTGCGTAAGGCATTCGGCTATCCCAGTATGCGTATACTACAGAACGGCTTATACCCCGGCTCGAATAATGAGCATACCCCGCACCACTACGATGCCGACACTGTACTCTACTTTGGTATTCACGATAACGAACCGCTTGCATCTTGGTTCAGCCGGCGAAGCGAGAAAGAGAAACGCTTTATAGAATCGTACCTTTGTTTTTCCTCCAATAAAACCGCTGCATATAATATGATGAAAGCAATGGCAGCCTCTATTGCAGATACGGTCATCTTGCAAGTGCAGGATATGTTATTTCTTGGGGATTATTCCCGAATAAACACTCCCGGATGTCCTGATGGAAATTGGGAATTCAAACTAACAGACTTAGAATTTACAGCGTTGAAAGATATGGTAGAAGAATTAAAAGAAATAACAGAATTATACGGAAGAAAGTAATGAGACTAGGCGGATTCGAACCGCCGACCTTCAGATCCGGAATCTGACGCTCTATCCAGCTGAGCTATAGTCCCAAACGATGGCTTAGTATACAACTTTTTATTTTTTTTGTCAAGGGCATCTGCAAAAAACTTAGATAGAGATTTTTTGCAGATGTCTCATCAGCAAAGCTGATAACAAATTCTAATTTAAGTTTTTATGCTATAATGACTTAAATTAGAATAGCGCATATTAAACCGGTAAGTAAAGAGAGTGGAGCTGTTCTATAAGTTGAAAACACGCACTATACAGCGTTGTTTCAGTTTTACATAATCAATCCCTTCCGAAACGGAAGTTACCGAACAGACCAACTTTTTACATCGGCATTGGCAACTCCGTTTTCTTTAATCAATCAATGCCAATCATAACGGAAGTAGCCTTGATAACAGCTAATGCGTTCTCGCCCTCTTTAAGGGCAAGCTCTTCTACGGCATTGTTAGAAATAGTAGCAGAAAGGGTATTGCCGCCCAGCACGCTAATACGTACAATGGAATTAACAGCACCTTTCTCCACTTGCAATACCGTGCCGGGAAATTGATTGCGGGCACTTAGGGGGAGATGTTCACCGCGTCCAACCATAACCTCTGTTGCTTTGATGACGGCGTAAGCTTTTTTGCCAGGCTCCAGTCCCAGTTCACGAATAGCATTCATTGAAATAGTAGCGAAAACTGGCGTTCCGTTGACATCAATAGTAACAATGCCATTAACAGCCCCCCTCGGTTACCTTAGTTACAACACCGGAGAACTGATTTCTTGCGCTTAGCTTCATAGTAGAACCTCCAAATTATTAATATTAGACCTGTTCTGAAACGGAAGTTGCTGAACAGACCTAATACAGACACCCCTGCAAAACTACGATTTTAGCGGCATCCGTATAAAAGCCACCCGTGTTTACATTACTTCAAGGAAAGGTACCAGTACCAAGTGTGAAGCATTTTGCAGTACAATTTTTACAGCGCGAGCAAGTTCAAGACGAGTAACTGCAACATCTTTGCTATCCGCGTTCAGAATCGGGCAATCATGATAGAATCGGCTAAAAAGTTTACAAAGGTCGTATAAGTATGCAATTAAGACATTCGGCATATAATTGACCGCAGCCTTTTCAACATGAGCAGGGAATTCTTCCAATTTTTTTAACAATTCCCATTCAGCTTCCGATGTTAGTATTTCTGGTTTATAGACACCGCCGGCAAGCTGCTGTTTTCCCGCATCACTTTCCGCTTTGCGCAAAATGGAAGAAATGCGCGCACCCATATACTGAATATATGGACCAGTATTTCCAGTAAATGAAAGAGAGTCTTTTGTATTAAAAAGCATATCTTTCATTGTATCTGTTTGCAGCAAGAAATAGTGCAAAGCACCTAGTGCAATTTTTTCTGCGACCTCTTCAGGATTGCCGACAGCCTCTTCTCGTCCTTTTGAGGTTATTTCTGCAAGAGCACCATTTTTCAAATCAGTAATTAAATCATCAGCATCAACAATAGTTCCCTCGCGGCTTTTCATCTTTCCTTCAGGAAGATTGACCATACCGTAAGCAAGGTGGTGTAAACCTGTATACCATTCATATCCAAGCTGCTTAAACAGATAAAATAAAACTTTGAAGTGGTACCGCTGTTCGTTTCCAACGACATAAATTAACTTATCAAAGGGCCATTCTCCGTAACGGGTAATTGCTAACCCAATATCTTGAGTAATATACAGCGCAGTACCGTCGCCGCGCAGTAGTACTTTTTTATCAAGCCCAATCGGCTTTAAATCTATCCATACTGAATTATCCGCATCTTTATAGAAAACACCTTTTTCAAGCCCCTGCATAATTTCAGCACGACCTTTTTTATATACTTGACTTTCAAAATATAATTTATCAAATGAAATTCCAGTACGGTTATAGGTTTGCTGAATACCCTGCATAGCCCATCCATTCATCAATGTCCACAGTTTTAAAACTTCTTCATCTCCTGCTTCCCATTTTCGTAATAACGCTTGTGCTTCTTCTTCAGCTTCAGGGTTATCTTTACTATATTGATGAAATTTAATGTACATATCGCCGACAAACTTATCGGGTTTTACCCCAAGTGATTCCGGCGTTTCCCCATTAGCGAATTTTTTATATGCAAGCATTGATTTACAAATATGGACACCGCGGTCGTTTATGATATTTGTTTTATATACTTCAGCACCGCTGAAATCTACAATACGGGCGAGACTTTCTCCAATTGCATCATTCCGCAAATGCCCAAGGTGAAGCGGTTTATTTGTATTCGGGCTTGAGAACTCAATCATAATCCTTTTGCCTTTAAGGACACCGGTCTTTCCGTAGTTTTCTTTTTCCGATAGTAGTTTTTCAAGTGTTTTAGCAGCAAAATCTCCTTTAGGTAAAAAAACATTGATATAAGGACCGATAGCCTTTACTTCACCCTTGCCGGATAAAGTAGCATCGTTTTTCAAACCTTCAAGGACTTCTTCTGCGATTTTCTGCGGCGCTTTCCTAAAAATTTTTGCATACGTAAATAAAGGGAAGCCTACATCGCCTAATGCCGGATTTGGCGGAATTTCCATCGTAATTTTTTCGGAAGAAATACTTTCAGAACCATCAGCCTGCATAGCAGATAATACTTTTGCAACACCGGCTCTCCATTCTTCCCGTAAATCGCTCATATAGCACCTCGCACAGTTGTATTTTAACTTAAAGGGGTATAGACATTACCATATACCTCTGTATCGTAATAGTATTATTATAGAAAAATCATCGTGTTAGTGCAAGAGTATGGTTTTACGATATAGGTCTATATAAAAGGTAATTTTTGCCTTGCAGGTTCTTTTTTTCCGTGCTATAATCAGTCAGGAGTAGAATTTACTGTTGCATACAGATTTTTATCCAATGTGTACGGTATGCCGGCACACAACGCTAAACCTATTCAACAACTTCAGTTTAGAAACAGGTACATTATTCTTTTGAAAAAGGAGCTTAAAAAATTGGAAATCCCCCCCCCCC
>JBQMYN010000077.1:0-11176 GCA_052173475.1 Treponema sp. | reverse complement strand
CAAGAAGCACTTGAGCAAATCAAAGAGAGGGGGTATGCCCAGCCATATAAAACCTCAGGCAAAAAAATCATCCTCATCGGTGCAGTATTTGGAGATGGCATTGATGAGGATACCCCTGATACATGGCGAAGCGAAACCTTATAGAGGGCATTCCTGTTCCCTCTATGTTTATCATCTTGCCGTATTTTTATTCTTTTACCTATCTAATCATCTCTAATTAACCGAAATTTAAAAAGAATACCTACAGCGTTTTAGTAAAAGGGTTTCGCTACAGCTCTCAGTGCATGTTTAGCAACGCCTATAGGTTCTTTTGATTAGAGGATGATACAGATGAAAAATATATTTAAAATAGCTGCCTTATCAAGCACCTTGCTATTACTGCTTTTAATCGCAGTCGGTAGTTTTACCCGCCTTTTACACTCCAGTAGCATGCTTGAAGCAGAGCTTGTCCGTCAGCGGCTATTTGAGCAAAATATCCTGCAAATACGGGGAACCCTATACGGACACAGCATCACCCAAACACATATTGCGGATTCTCATGCCAGTATGTTGGAAGCATACAAACAGCGGCTACAGGTATTGGGAGTTACTACAGAACACATACGGAAAAATAATCAAGACCTCCAAACGGCATTAAGCCGGTATTCCGATTCACTGGAAAAACTTGTAGAATTATATCGGAATGCAATCAAAGACTATAATCAACTTGGCGGTACGGTTAAAAAACTGGATAGTGCAAAAGTACATACACTTGAAACCGCTGCTGCAGAACACCTCCAGTACTTTGAATCACTGCAAAAATCATTTCTTAGTGCAACTGTCCAACAACGCAACCGCGAAGCATGGCTTTCCGGTATACTCATTGTTGTTACATGGCTGTTTGGCTTAGGTATCACATGGCTGCTGATTAGAACAATCTATGCAATTTTACTGGAACGCCATGCAAAAAAGCGGATTGTACTTGGATGCGCTCCGCGCCGACCGGCACAGCAAAGCAGTGCTTCGGCTAGCGGTACCGGCACAATTACACTCAAACCGTTCGCAGAATCCGGATCTACCGGTTACAGCGGCGGGGGTATAGGAAATAACGCAGAGCGGGCAGCAGCATTCAAGCAGCTCAACGGTGCAGAAGTCCTGCAATCAAGCGGTAAAGTCCTCCACGAAGAAAGAGGCGGAGATGAGCGGAGTGCTCAGGAGAGTCCTAACAAACTACAAGAGAAACAGCAAGCGATTGAACAAGAGTTATCAACACTCACCACTGCCTATACAGTACTGGAAAAAGAACATCAAAATCTGAAAAAAAACTACGATGCCGTATGTAAACTGCAAACAGAGCAGACAGCTCATATTACAACCGTGTTAGAAACGGTGGAAGAAACATCGCGTTTGCATAGTGCTGATGCAGAAAAAGTAGAAATACTGGTTGATACCTTTGAATCGGGGCGGGAGCTTTTTAAAACAACACATGATAATATGCAGTTTATTATTCAAAATGTGTCAAAAATACAAGAGATGTCAGAGATGATTGAAAGCATTGCAGAACAGACAAAGATGCTCAGCATGAATGCCGCTATTGAAGCTGCCCATGCAGGAGAGGCAGGAAAAGGTTTTGCTGTTGTTGCTGAAGAACTCAATCGGCTTGCCGTCGCTGCACTTGATAATTCGCATAGCATTGGAGGTACTATAGCTCTTATGATAAAAACAATAACTCAGGTGGGTACTGCGGGGGATGCACTTGATAAAACCTTTGAAACACTCCATACACAAACAAATACAGTCTATCAGGCTGTTACTGCTTTTTCTGAAAAAATGACAACGGCATATCAGCAAACTCAAGATTTCAATACTGTACACGGAGCAAGTGCATATACGGGGGAAAATAAAGCATAGTTAAAAATTAAGTACCATGGCAAACGCATCAGGGGATTTTTTCGGCAGTTACCTCGGGATGTTCCGACACCGTTTCCTTGACGACTCACATAATAGATGATAGAATTACCTATATGATAATTGTTGTAATTGCCGCGGTGTTCCTTTTAGCCGGATTGCTCAGCTTATTTTTCTTGTCCTTAAAAACGGTAAGGATTACCAAGTGTAGATATTCATTCAAGCTCTATACTACAGCTTTATGCATCACCACAGTGCTTGCAGCTGTAGGCGGTACGGCAGCGCATTTTTTACCACTTGTATTTTCTTTAGTATGGGGTATTTGTATAGCTTTTGGCGTATATGTCGTAGTAATAAAAGCTGCTAAAGAATACCGGCAAGAGACAGAGGCTGCAGCACAAGAAGCAGCCCGTACACAAGCACTGCTGATAGATGCACAAAAACCCGATGAAACTTCGCTGAGGGCAAAAGAACTTTTGCCCGTGGGCAATACTTTTTTGATGCAAGCAGCTGAGGGAATTAGACAAAAAGTAGATATTTCCGGTATTTTGGGCTTTATCAATACCATTATGATTGAACGGCTGTTTGCGGATGGCGGCGTAATTCTTACTATTGAAGAGTTTGAAGATGTATTAGCAGTAAAAGCATATAGCGGTGATTATCCTCCTCCCTATAAGCTGCCTGATGATGTGCCGCATAAAAAAGAGCGGGTAACAACAAACTTTAAATACGCAGAATTTTCACTTACAGATTCATTTTTTGGCGAGGCTGCACTTTCAGCAAAACCCATCCTTATTGAAGATGCATCGGCAGATGCGCGTATTGTCGTCAATGGGGAAGAACCCTTTTTACAGCCCGGCTCAATTATTACGCTCCCGATGATATTCAATGGAAAAGTTGCCGGTATTATTTCATTATCGCGTAATAAGGGGAAAAAACCTTTTAAACAAGCAGATATAGAAATAGGAGAAATTTTAACGAGTTATGCTACTGCTGCACTGAATTTAGTGTATAATCTCCAAGAAGAAACGGAATTGAATAATATTGAAAACGAAACCAATATTGCTGCCCGAATCCAAAAACTGCTTTTACCGAAAAAACTTACAGATGCAGGCGGTCTAAATTTTTCCGTATTATTTAATGCAGCACGAGGCGTATGCAGCGACTATTATGATGTTATTCAAAATCAAAACGACCGGCTCTTTTGCGTTACCGCTGATGTTGCGGGGAAAAGTATTAATGCCTGTATCGTTATGGTTATGATACGCTCATTATTGTATCTAATTACCAATACCCCTCAAAATACACATAGTATTGTCGATATATTAAATAAGGGAATAACAGGGAAAATTTCAATCGATCATTATGCAAGTATTTCCTGTCTTACCTATATCTCCGCCGAACATAGTATTGAATATGTGAATGCAGGCACACAATCATTGCTGCTTTGGAAAAACCATGCAAAAAAGATTATGAAAATTGAGCAGAAAACCGATCCTATCGGCGTTGATATAAAATCGGTTTATACATGCAAAAAAGTTACTGTTGAAAAGGGGGATGTTGCAGTATTATTTACAGATGGAGTAATTGAAGCACTAAATGAAAAAGGAGAAGCATTCGGCTTAAAAGCACTTGCAGGATTGATAGCAGATCATCATGCGCTTCCTGCAAAAAAAATCACAGAAAAAATTAATAACGCAATAAAAACTTTTATGGGGAAAACCCCGCCGCATGACGATCAAACAGTGATGGTCATTAAGGTAAAATAAATAAGGAGTGCTGGCATGGAACTGAAAATTAGGAAAAACAAAGAGGTGTACATTGTTGATGTAAGCGGTGAAATGGATTTATATAATTCACACAAGCTGAAAGAGCTGATTGCAAAAATGCTCGAACGGCAAGTTAAATGTATTATATTGAATCTTGATGAAGTTGAGTATATAGATTCTTCCGGAATCGGTGCGCTTATTTATATTTGCTCAACCGTAAAAAAGCAGAATCTTAAGTTATTTATTACAAACATCCATGGTTCGGTAAAAAAAGTTATCGAATTAACAAAACTTATGGGCTTTTTCCCAATTACAAATAGCTTGGAAGAAGCATTACAAAAATTATCAGACGAATAGGAGAAAAGGTTAGCAATGATTAAAGAATTACGAGTTGATGGCAATGACCCTTTATTTGACAAAACTGGAATGTTGTATAAAGAATTTCCTTCCGATTTCCGCCAAATCCGCTATTTTACCTTGTTGATCGTACAATCGGCTCCCCTTGAAATTAAAGGCATTAACCTGTTGGAACAGCAGATTAGCGAGATTATTAAAAATGCTGTTAAACACGGAAATAAATGCGATCCTTCAAAAAAAGTAAAAGTATGGTATGATTTCAGCCATGAACATGCCCATCTTATTATCGAAGATGAGGGACCCGGATTTACTGATCTGGAAAAGTGGAATGAATTTAATAAGAAGCGCCTTGAATTTCTGCATAAGCAAGATTTTACAAATCTTGAGTCTTATGTATCTTTCCGCACCAATGAAAGTGATGACCATGACGGCGGTAATGCACTTTTTGCTGCACTTGAATATTGGAATGGCGGATTTGTCTTTGGTGATAAGAAAAATTCTATTGCAATGCTCAAACAGTATCCTAAAAAACGGCATGGCATTTCTGTAGAATAATGTCCTGTTTTTTAGTTTGTTGCCGAATTGGAACACTTCTCTTAACCTCTCAGAATTAAATCTGGGGGGTTATATTTCTCATGATATATTTTTTCGTATAAAAACCGTTTATCTTCTTCAAAAGGATTATCCATAATAAATAGCATAGTTTTTATATCAATTCGAGCTATATCATGGGATACCGAACTACCGCTTGTAGAAACACGAACAACTCTCCTTGGGAAATGAATAACAAAGGTAAAATTTTGATGCGCTTCTAATTTTTCTGCAAGAGCTTTTTTACATCCGCACAAAATGTATCGGCTATCAATGAACAGAAAAAATATATCTTTACTGTATTCCATATTAAAAATTGATGCGGCTTGTAATTCAAAATCATTAATCCGATAGCGGATAAGAGAAATAGGCTGATACGACGAAATAAAATCAGTAGGTATTGCACTATAGTTTTCTAATGAAGGCTGTACCGAATCAAGCGGGAATAGCTTATGTTCATAGGCAGTAACAATTTTCTTATTTTCAGCATAGATATCCATAAAAACAGCAGTAGTGCTTTTATAATCGGAGTTATACTTATAGAGCCGATCAGGAAGAGAAAAAAATGGGCTGCCATTTTCGTTCACAAGATAGGTATTAAAACAAATACATCGTTTTTTATGATGAAAAAATACTGTAATACGCCGATTAGTGATAGATTCTGCTACCCGTACATACACTCTATTCCTTTTAATGGTATAATCAGGGACGGAAACCGGATAGATTTGCATACCGATTTGTAAAAGCAGTGCCGGTAATTCTTCCATGAATAATTCAATAACGTAGTCGTACTCAATTCTGTTTAAAGGAATCTGCATAACTCCACTCCTTTATCAGAATTGACGCAAGACACCATCTGTCCTGTGTTTTTGCCGCTTCAATTGCTATTAGAGCAGATGGTGTTTTTCCATCATTGGCAACAGAATCGTTGCCGGTCTGCTCTTGCGGATTGGATACGTCATTGCTAAATAGCAGTTTAAACTCTGTTGCAGCACTGCCGTCTTGGCGGAATGACGGACGCGCATAAAATACCCGCACAATTTGGGGCATATCTTTTACGAGATGCTGCGTTAAAAAGGGTAAAAAGGGCTTAGATGAATCAAATAATTCCTGTTGAAAACTTTTTTTAAAAAAAGACTCTTTTAGCGAATCAAAAAAGGTAAGTAATTCTTCAGGACTATTTTGATAATCAAGCATTCCAAGTTTCGGCAGTACTGGATAAATTCCTGTCTCAGCGATCATATCAGCATACGGCATTGGGGTGCTTTCAGGAATCGTGAACGGTTCGGGAAGGGGGGCGATTGCCAGCTCTTTCAGTTCTTCCCAATCAATTGCATTAAAGTATTCTTTAGTTGTGTTACGCAGCGACTCTGCATATAACGGATACATCAAAAACACTATCAATCCAATGCATCGTTTTGTATGCTTCAAATACCATATACCCATAGTGTATTATATACCATAGGTTAGAGGAAATACACAAGTGTTTTTCATTTTTTAGTACCGGTCGTAAGCTAGGGCTGCACTGTATCATGCGGTTTGCGGAAAATAAATTGCCCGCGCCCTTTCTCACCTAAAAATTCATTATTTTTAACGATTAACGAGCCGCGGCTAAAAACTGAATCAATAGTACAATGAACTTTCATTCCTTCGTATGTACAATAATCACAGGCACTTTTGAGATTCTTCTTTGTAAGAATTTCTTCTGCTTGCGGATTGATGATAGTAATATCGGCATCCGCACCGGGCAGTAAGCAGCCTTTTTTCGGGTAGAGATTAAAAATCCGTGCAGGATTTGCTGCCATAACTTTCACAAACTGCTCCAATGTAATCCGCTTTTTTTGTACACCTTCAGAAAAGATAATGCGTACACGCTCTTCAATACCGGGAGCACCGCCCGGTCCTTTGGTAAAATCGCCTTTTGTGTGCATTTTTTCATACAACATAAAAGGACAATGATCCGTTGCAATAACTTGTATCCAACCGTTTTTAACGCCCTTCCATAGTTCAGCGATGTCATTGTGTGTACGCAAGGGCGGAGCCATCATATACTTAAGTCCTTCAATATTTTCAGGATCATCAGGGGAGCCATGCTCATTACCGTATTTTTCCTCTGAAAGTGTTAAATACTGTGTGCATGTTTCTACAAATGTGTTTTTTAAACGCTTCCGTCCTTCTAGTACAGCGGTCAACGATTCAGCGGTTGACAAATGCACAATATAAAGTGGAGCATCATCTGCTAATGCTGCAAACTGCATGAGCCGCGTAACTGCCTCCGACTCTGTAATATTGGGGCGGCTCCGTGCGTGATAAATCGGTAATACCTTATTTTGCTTAATATAATCAGCTCGAAGATAGTTAATAAGCGCATCATTTTCCGAATGAACGGTTAATATACCGCCTGCCTCTTTCACTGTTTTTAGTAAGCGGTAAAAACCGGTATCATCAACTTTAAATCCATACGTTGTATATGCTTTAAAACTCGTAATGCCTTCATGTTGTATAATATGGGCAAGTTCTTGTACAACAGCATCGTCAACATGCTGAATAACGCCATGAAAACTGTAGTCAATGACTGCTTTTTTTGCTAGTTCGTGGTAGCGGTCAATGGAATAATGCAAGTTACAACCGGCTGGTCCGAATGCAATATGATCAATAATACTGGTGGTTCCGCCACACGCTGCAGCAACAGTACCGCTATAAAAGTCATCGGCAGCGCGATATTGCGGTGATTGCTGTAATTCCAAATGGGTATGGGCATCGATCAATCCCGGCAGAACAAGGTAGTTTTGCGCATCGTGTACAATATCAAAATCGTCTTTTGGGAAAAAACCAATACCGGTGATGGTATCGCCATTAATTGCTATATCAGCTTTCAGTATTCCTGTCTCAGTAACAAGTGTACCATTTGTAATAAGTGTTTTCATAAAATCGTTAATCTCCTACCATAATTTGCAGTATCACTTTATCTGTTGTACACATACCCTCTGATGCCATTCTGCCGATGCCGGCAATGGTTTGTTCTACCGTATCTTTTACCAAACCATCACCGGACTGAAATGCTGTATTGCGCATCGCGAGTTCGTATGCCATCACCGCCGCTTCTACCGCTATTGCTGTTTTCCCTGCACAAGAAGCCTTTGCCCCATCGCAGACCATTCCGGAAATTACGGCAAGCGTATTGGTAATAGTATCGCATACTTGCTGATAGCTGCCGTTTGATAAATAGGTCATAGCGGCACCGCTGCCACATGAAGCAGTTACAGCACCGCAATAGGCGGATAGTCTGCCTATTGCCGTCTTTTGGTGAATAGCAATCAAATTACTGACAATCAGCCCCCGCAATAGCTGTTGATGAGGCAGCTGTTTTTTTCGTGCAAACACTATTACTGGAATGGAAACAGCCAGCCCTTGATTTCCGCTGCCTGAGTTCGTAACAACCGGCAAAGTACATCCGCTCATACGGGCATCAGAACCTGCGGCAGCAGCGGCAACTGCTAAAACCTTTATGCTTGCCTCATCTTCTGATATACCATGCAAAAGATTTTTACCGACGCTTGCACCGTAATTATTTTGTAACCCTTCTTCAGCAATTTTCATATTGTATGCAATTTGCCGTTCTAAAATATCTTTTACGAGTTCCAGATCAACAGTGTCAGCGAATGAAAGGATTTTTTCTACAGATAATACCGAACGGTCTGTTAAACCAGCGTTACAGCTTTCGCAACTAAAAGGAACCGCTTGTAACACCGTACCGTTTTTTATTACACGGACAATATTAGTATGCTGATGAATAACCTCCACTGAAGCTGAAGCAGAACCGGCATACCCTTCGATAATAAAATGCAGTGAGGCTGTAGTGTCTAACAGCGATACAGTACAAGGAATACGACGCAAAAAATCAATAGCAGCGGCGATACCGCTTTCTGTAACATCTGCAAGCGTCTCCAAGCCTTTAGCAGGATCACCGGCAATAATACCTATCGCCGCAGCACCCGGGATACCTTTCATACCGCCTGAATTCGGTACTATAACGCTCTTTACATTTTTAATAATGTTTCCGCTGCTTTTAATGCATACGCGGTCAGGAATTGTCCCAAGTACGGATCGCATATACGCCCCCGCATACGCGATCGCGATAGGCTCAGTGCAACCGAGTGCCGGCACCAATTCTTCTTTTAGGATTGCAATTATCTGCTGATATTCATTATCTGGTATTATCATTCTTAACGTCCAGAAGAGTAATCTTGCTTATAGAAAAATCCCCGTAGTATCAAAGCAAGTGCTCCGTCCCCGGTAACATTACAAGCGGTACCGAAGCTATCCTGCAAGGCAAAAATCGCAATAAGCAATCCCGTACCGGTTTCGTCAAAGCCCAGAATACTAATCACAATACCGAGTGATGCCATTACAGTTCCGCCGGGAACACCGGGTGCGCCTACAGCAAACACACCGAATAACAATGAAAAAACCAGCATTGTACTAAATGGCGGTATAGTCCCGTACAGCATTTGAGCAATCGTCATTGCAAAAAAAGTTTCAGTTAATACAGAACCGCAAAGGTGCGTCGTAGCACCAAGCGGGATGGCAAAGTCAACAACCTCTTTCGGCAGCACGGACGACTTTGCAGCGCACCGGAGTGCAACGGGCAAGGTTGCAGCACTGGACATTGTGCCTACCGCAGTTGTGTATGCAGGTCCATAGTGGCGAAGTACCTCCAAGGGATTTTTTTTGGAAATAAGCCCGCCGATACTATATAAAAGAGCAAGCCAAATAAAATGTCCTATAAGAACAATAAGAATAACTTTTAAGAATACCGGCAGTTGTTGGGTCAAACTACCGCTGTATGCTAATTCTGCAAATGTTGCAGCAATAAAAAACGGCAATATCGGCACAATAATACGGTTTACAATCTCCAGTACCATTGCTTGCAGTTCATATAATAATTTTTCAACAGTCTGTGATTTTGTCCAGAGAACTGAAATTCCTGTAAATATAGCAAGAATTAGAGCCGTCATTACCGGCATCACTGGTTGAATATTCAAAGAAAATGCAGTTGAGGGAATTTCGATCAGCCTACTTACATTTGACGGAATACTAAGGTAGGGAATAAGAATATATCCTGCAACAGCCGAAAAAAGAGAAGCACCTACGGCAGACAGATACGAAATGATAAGGAATGTTCCCAACATTTTTCCTGCATTTGCTTTAAGGCTGCATATTGCAGGAGCAATAAAGCCGAAAATAACAAGCGGAACAATAAAAAAAATAAGAGAGCCTAAAAGTTTCTTAATGGTGGCAATTACTCCCATAATTGGAGCATTTACTGTTAATCCTAAAACTACACCGACTCCAATCCCTATTGCTAAGATTGGTAACAACCCGATTTCAAATTTTCCTGTTTTTGGCATTGACCATTCTCCTTGATCCGTAAGAATAATCTGGTATGAATCACTACTTTATATAATTCTATACGCTATTTTTTTTCTTGTCAAACAAGATTCCGGCAGATTCGTAGAGATATAATGAGCAGGGCATCTGCAAAAAGCTCTGTTAGATTTTTGAAAGGTACCGTCGCCCCATCCGTGGCAGCTTTGCAAAACGGACAGGGATGTCCATGATTTGCCTCAGAAGCGATATTTCGGCGGTGCCGAAACTCGCGGCTGATACATGTACAAGGACGTACATGTATCAGCATAACATCGCAAAATAAATCTAGGGAAAACCGGATTGTACGCCTCTGATTGTGTAGGCATAACACAATCAGGGGTATAACAGAAACCTATGGAGACTGCCGTGAACATTCGGCTTGATCAGCTTCCATTTTTGTACAATCCGGTTGGTTGTCTTTACATTATGATGAGTTTTTACATTAAAGTTGACTTAGGGACTGCCCTACAAGCGGGCTTTTGCCATTGGCTCTCCTAAGTCATTAGTGTGCTGAATGGATAATGCTATTATGCCAATCAACTATTGCTGTTTAGAAGAAACAGTTTTTGTTGTTTTTGCGACTACAGTGCTATCTTTCAGCAATTCAATAGTTACATCGTATGACTGATCGGCTTTAGGCATCGCAATTTCTACTCCTGTAGAAGCAATGTTGCTAAGTTTCGCTTTTTCAATGACTTTTTCAGTCCCATTGCTATCAATCACGACAGCATCTGCCTTTCCTGTCTCAACAGCTGTAATTTTCATTTTGGTATAGGCATTGTCTTGCAGTGATATTGTTCCCTTAACGGTTATACCTTTTTCAGTTGTTGTACTTGTAACAATACCGTTTTTGTCTGCAAATGCTTCGCCAATTGCAGGTGCAGCTGCTTTAGAAGAAACAGTTTTTGTTGTTTTTGCGACTACAGTGCTATCTTTCAGCAATTCAATAGTTACATCGTATGACTGATCGGCTTTAGGCATCGCAATTTCTACTCCTGTAGAAGCAATGTTGCTAAGTTTCGCTTTTTCAATGACTTTTTCAGTCCCATTGCTATCAATCACGACAGCATCTGCCTTTCCTGTCTCAACAGCTGTAATTTTCATTTTGGTATAGGCATTGTCTTGCAGTGATATTGTTCCCT
>JBQMYN010000076.1:0-11353 GCA_052173475.1 Treponema sp. | reverse complement strand
CTGTACAGAGAGCAGAGGAAAGACGGATAGCCTTTGCTGAAGGTATTGAACAAGGCTTTTCAGACGGCTCATACCGAAAAGCACTTGCAACAGCAAAGTTGATGCGTACACATAATTACCCTATTGGCGAAATTTGTACAATGACTGGTCTTACTAAAGAAGAAGTGGAAACACTTTAGAAAGTAGTTCAGGGGCTGTCCAAAAACTGAAAACCTATCGGCTTTTTTTTGTAAGGAAATAATTTATTTATCCACATTGGCGGATTGCGAAGCAGTTTTTGGTGGTGAGCTTTGCTCACCTGTTTCCTTAGATTTAGATGCGATGTTTAAAATTAAGTCATTATTGTATAAAGACTTAATTTTAAACTCGTTATCAGCTGTGCTGATGTTGGTGCCCCGAAAGTAACCAACTTTTTGCCGCTGGCAATGACAGCCCCAAGTTGACGAGTTTTAAGCCATTGAAATAGCATCGCTTAAAACATCACGTTTGAAAGTAACATGAGGCTGTCTCAAAAGTTGGGTGCTTTTTGCAAGTGCCAATGACATCCTCATCAGCACAGCTGATAGACTTTCAGTTTTTGAACAGCCAAAAGTTTGATGATATGCTGAGGGGGGTTAATTCAGGTATGTATATTACTCCTATACAATTCATACTATATATTTTACTCGTACCGTGTATACTGTCTGCTGTATTTGTATATTTGGTAATTAGTTTTTCCAAGCAGCATCAACTGTATGATTCAATCGGAGGAAGAAAAATACATTCAGGAAATGTTCCCCGCTTAGGCGGGGTGGGCTTTTTTACGGCAATGATAATTTCGTTTGCTGTTTTGTATCTGCGTCTTGGGTTCTCTGCATTCGATTCAAAGCGTTTGTGGTTTGTTATGGTTGCGGGCGCATTAGTTTTTGCTATGGGGCTTTGGGATGATCTTAAAAATTGGAAAGCAAGTTTAAAGTTTTTTTTACAATGCGCTGCTGCCTGTCTCGTTGTGTATGCCGGCTACCGTTTTACCAGAATAAGTTTTGCTCCTATAGGGTTTTATTGGTCTTTTGGGATGCTAAGCTATCCCATTACTATCTTATGGATTGTCGGTGTTACAAATGCAATTAATCTTATGGACGGAATTGATGGGCAAGTAGGTTGTCTTAGTGCTTCTGTTCTTGTTTGTTATGCAATTTTGTTTGCAATTCTTAAAGAGAATGTCGGTGTTGTGTATTTATGCCTTGTACTCAGTTCTGCACTACTAGGTTTTCTTTTTTTTAATCTCGCCCGTCCGCAGGCAAAAATTTTTATGGGAGATTGTGGATCGCAGTTTCTAGGATTTGTCTTGGCCGTACTTCCGCTTGCTGATAAATCTTCAGGAGACGGTGAGGTCGTTAGTATCCCGTTTGCTGCTGTGTTTCTTATGCTGCCGATTTTTGATACTATTGCAGCAATTTGGCGCCGAATACGTGAGAATCGTCCTGTCCGTGAAGGTGATAAATTTCATTTACACCATAAACTGCTGTTGATTGGATTCTCTCAGCGCGGTGCCTTGACTACCGTCATGATTTTACAAATTATTGTTGACTTATTTGTAACACAAGCAATTATATTGCAGGGAATGATGGCTTTAACAACTTTGGTAGGTCTGATGCTTGTCGGGTTTTTATTTTTTGCTTTGATTCATTTTGAAAAAGAAAGTAGGGTAGGGGGACACCGATAGCTGCTAACCGCTTATAGGGAACGGGGTTATCCAAAAACTGAAAGCCTATCGGCTTTTTCTGTAAGGAAATGATTGATTATATCCGCTAAAGCGGATTGCGAAACAGTTTTTAGTGTTGAGCTTTGCTCGCCTGTTTCCTTAGATTTAATTGGCGATATATTTTTTATAAATTATTGCATTATAACAGTTTATAAAAAATACTCGTTGTCAGCTGTGCTGATGAGGCATCTTTTAAAAATCTAACCGAGTTTTTAGCAGATGTCCTATACTCTTTCGATTGTATAACCCCTACTGGAACATGTGTTAACGTTATACCGAATGAGCAAATTGTTATGTAATACGGGCTATACAAATGTTGGATAGTTACTGAAAAATATAACGAGGTAATCTTACTCTGAGGGAGGATCACTATGTGGAAAGATTTAGATACGTGTAAATCATTTGCACAGTTACAAAAATTGCCGCAGCCGGATATTGCTGCGCTGCTAAGTGCTGCCGATGCGGATAAGCGTGTTGCAAACTATGCTGTGCCGATGCCGAATAATATGCTGTATAACTATGCAGCAAAACATGTAGATGCGGCAATTTTGCAGGAATTACAGCACCTTGCCGATGAACAGCAGGTGATTGAAAAATACAAGGCTGTATTGAACGGTGAACATATCAATACCGGAGAAAATAGAAAAGTGTTGCATCATCTTGCGCGCGGACAATTGGGCAATGATGTCGTGTATAACGGAAAAAATATGCGGGTTTTTTATCTGGAGCAATTGAAAAATATCCGTGCATTTTCGGATTCTATCCATGCTCATACTATTACCGCTTCCTCCGGCAAGCCTTTTACTGATGTAGTACAAATCGGTATCGGCGGATCTGATTTAGGACCGCGTGCACTCTATATTGCTTTGAAGTCTTGGGCTGAAACACAGAATACTTTAAAATTAAAAGCTCATTTTATTTCTAATGTTGATCCTGATGATGCATCAGAAGTGCTTTCTTCTCTTAATCTTGCGACAACACTTTTTATTCTTGTTTCAAAAAGCGGTACTACGCTTGAAACATTGACCAATGAATGTTTTGTAAAACAATTTCTTGAGAAAGCTGGGCTTGACCCTGCGAAACAGATGATTGCTGTTACGAGTGAAACAAGCCCGCTGGCAAATAATCCTGCATATCTTGCATCATTTTATATGGACGATTTTATTGGAGGTCGCTATTCTTCTTCATCTGCCTGCGGTGCTGTAGTGCTTTCGCTTGCATTCGGTGCTGATGTATTTGAAATGTTCTTGCAAGGGGCTGCTGCTGCTGATGCACAGGCACTTGAAACCGATATATTGAAAAATCCAGCACTTCTTGATGCGCTAATTGGTGTGTATGAGCGTAATGTATTAGGGTTTGGCAGTACAGCAGTTCTACCCTATGCGCAGGCACTTTCCCGCTTTCCTGCTCATCTGCAGCAGCTTGATATGGAATCAAATGGTAAAACGGTGAATCGGGATGGACAACCGATTAGTTACAAGACAGGTCCGGTGATTTTTGGTGAACCGGGTACTAATGGTCAGCATTCATTTTACCAATTATTGCATCAAGGGGCAGATATTATTCCGTTGCAATTTATCGGCTTTAAAGAGAATCAGCGGAAAGAAGATATTACTGTCGAAGGTTCAACGAGTCAGCAAAAACTGCTGGCTAATGTAGTCGCTCAAATTGCAGCGTTTGCGTGCGGTAAAACTGATTCTAATGCAAATAAGCATTTTTCCGGTGGGAGACCTTCCAGTATAATCTGTGGAGAGGCATTAACGCCTGCTTCGATGGGAACACTACTGGCTCATTTTGAAAACAAGGTAATGTTTCAAGGTTTTATTTGGAATGTGAATAGTTTTGATCAGGAAGGTGTACAGTTGGGTAAACTTCTTGCAAAAAAGGTATTGACAGATGATATGTCTCCTGCACTTGCTGCCTATGCACGGTTATTCGGCTTATAAACATGGCCTTACTTGCGTTTAATTCCGCAGTATTTTTAAAAGGAGCAGTGAAAGAAACACAATTTCCTGCTCTGTCTATTCCTGAGTTCGCTTTTTTTGGACGGTCGAATGCAGGAAAATCCTCGCTGATAAATATGCTGCTTAATAGAAAGAATTTAGTTAAAACCGGCTCCCGCCCCGGCATGACACAAGAAATCAATTTTTTTTTGATAAATGCTCCTGCCGGTTTTCAGCAGGGAGCTGCGTATACTTATTCGCATACCGCTGCGGACAAGGGCAACCAGCCTTTTTGTGTTGCCGATTTACCGGGGTACGGATATGCACAGGTTTCCGATGCAGCCCGCAAGCGTATTGACCGTATGCTGTATGAGTATGCAACTACCCGCACTACATTAAAGACCTTGTTTTTTTTAATTGATGTCCGCAGAATGCCGGGAGATGTAGAATTACAAAGTATTGCATTTTTTCGATCTCATGCTATTGAAACAATAGTTGTTGGAACAAAAACTGACAAAATCGGGAAAAATGACCAAATCAAGCAATTAAATGCTTGGGCTTCATTTTTTGAATGTTCCAAAGATTCAATACTCTTAACGTCTTCTGCAAAAAAATCTGGACGCGAAAAATTGCTCACGCATATTGCCCAGCGGCTTATATGATAGAATCGAATAGAAAAGACCCCTCCCATATACGAATGTTGCATAATTCAAAATGTTCGGCGTATAAAAAAAATAGGGGTAATATCATAATCGGAATACTGGCACTGTTTTGCCTCCTGCTGCTTGGGGTAAATCTCTTGCTGCTTACTGGTGTTATTCCAATCCGCCAGATTCAAACAGAAATTGCTGAATCGGAACGTGCTTTCGAGAGTGCAGAAAAGGAGAAAACACGGGAGAATACCGTAACAAAAAAAGCACCGGACACTGGAACTGTACAGTCTACGCCGGAATCAATCTTAGCGGGGGAGGGGCGTATTCCTCAAGCACAATGTCCGCTTCTGCGGGAGCAAGCATCTGCGAACAGAAGTGCAAGCGGTCATTCCGGCTATCTTATTTTTGTGTTTGACGATGCAGGACACAGCCTTGAGCAGCTTGAGTATTTTCTGCGCCTCCCTTTTCCGTGTACTATTGCAGTTTTACCGCGATTGCGGTATTCTGCTGAATCTGCACGGAGAATACGAGAGGCGGGTAAAGAGGTTATTTTACATCAGCCCATGCAGGCGATAAATCCCCATATTGATCCTGGACCGGGTGCTATACAGCCGCAGCATAGTAGTACGGAAATAAAAGAGATTGTGCATAAGAACCTCGCAGAGCTGTGGCCT
This sequence comes from Treponema sp., assembly GCA_052173475.1. Taxonomy (GTDB): domain Bacteria; phylum Spirochaetota; class Spirochaetia; order Treponematales; family Treponemataceae; genus Treponema. The sequence goes on along the minus strand of JBQMYN010000076.1, from coordinate 6,339 downwards.
GTTGCAGGAATGAATAATCACGAGGGTTCTTTGATAACTGCCGACCCAGTAGCTGTAAGTGCAGTATTAGATATTGTTGCAGAAAAAAATATTTTTTTCTTGGATTCCCGTACAACTGCAAAAACGGTAGTGCCGCAGGCAGCGAAAGAACGGAATATGCTCGTATGGGAGCGTGCAGTATTTATTGATAATGAAAAAAATAAGAAAGCAATGGAAGAGCAAATTAGAAAAGGGCTTCGTATTGCACAGGAAAAAGGGTATGCAATTATGATTGGGCATATTGCTTGCACGGAGCTTGCCTCTCTCTTGGAGGAACTTTACCCTCTATTTTCCGCTCAAGGTTTCTCATGTTCAACCATTACACAAATTGCACAAAAAGGATAATACTATGAAAATACTTGGTATTGAAAGCTCTTGCGATGAAACCGCTGCCGCAGTAGTTGAAGATGGGAAACATATTCTCAGTTCGGTAGTGGCTACTCAAATTCCATTTCATGAAAAATATCATGGCGTAGTACCAGAAATTGCCAGTAGAAAACATGCGGAATGGATATTACCTGTTGTACGTCAAGCCCTTAAGGAAGCAGGACAAACTGTAGATTCTATTGACGGGATTGCAGTTACCAGCCGTCCGGGGTTAATGGGGTCTTTGCTGGTAGGCTTAACATTTGCAAAAACTCTTGCATGGGCAAGCGGCAAACCTTTTATAGCAGTTAATCACATGCTGGGGCATTTATACGCTGCCCACTTGGAACAGGAAATAGCCTACCCCTATATCGGCTTACTGGTTTCTGGCGGGCATTCGATTATCTGCAAAGTATCGGATTTTGATTCTATCGAAGTGTTAGGAACCACGATTGATGATGCCCCCGGTGAAGCCTTTGATAAAGTAGCAAAGTTTTATCAGCTGGGTTATCCGGGCGGTGCTGTAATTGACCGTCTTGCAAAAAAAGGCTGTGCAAAAGCTGCAAATTTCCCTATGCCGGTAATCCATGAGCGGGAAAGCCGGTATGATGTATCGTATTCAGGATTGAAGACTGCGGTGATTAACCAAATTGATCGGTTTTGGAATCCTAACTATGAAAAAACGCCGGAAAATATTGCAGCTGCATTCCAAAACCGTGCAGTAAAGATTTTGTTACGGGCATTATTGCGGGCAGTAGAAAATACTGGTTTGAACACCGTGGTTGCCGGCGGCGGAGTTGCAGCAAACTCACTGCTTCGGGAAAAACTTTCTGCCGTTTCCAAACTTACCTGTGTGTTTCCTTCGTTAAAATACTGCACGGATAACGCCGCTATGATTGCCGGTTTGGGGTTTCATTATCTTAGACGGGGAGAAACGAGTCCGCTAAATTGCGCTGCAAGTGCACGAGTTGAGGGATTTAAGCGTAAGGTTATTCGTGTATATGATGAGTAAAGTACAGTAATTCTATACGCAATACTAATTAGTCCTTTTAGTCTATAGGGCATCTTGCAAAAAACTCAAGCATAGATTTTTAAAAGATGGCTCATCAGCAAAGCTTATAACGAGTTTCATTGTAAGTCTTTATACCCTATAATATGTCCGTTTGATAACTTCGTTGTTGAACGAGTGTAATGAATTTGTTTTTTCTGCCGATATACTATAGTAGGGAATTTCTAAAAGCGGAAGTTTTTAGAGGTTCCCAATAACAGTAAAAATAATTTGGAGGGGATTGTAACGATGAGTTATAATAATCAGGCTTTAGCAGTATATAAAGAAACAAAGATTAAAACTGCAAGTCAAGGTGCATTAATTATCATGTTATATGATGAAGGTATTAAACAAATTAGCTTTGCAATTGAATCAATGCCTGAGGGGAAAATCCAGCCCGGCTCAATTGAGCTTATTCATCAGCATATTTTAAAAGCACAGGATATTATTACAGAATTAATGGCTTCTTTGAATATGGAAGAGGGCGGAGAAATCGCTTCAAACTTACTGTCACTGTATTCGTTTTTTAATCAGCAATTATTTCAAGCAAATATGCAAAAAGATCCGCATCCTTTGATTACAGTACGGAGTATGATGGAGGAGTTGCGCGCTGCATGGCAGCAAGTGGTAAATTCGTCTGCGGGAGCATCTGTTAGCAAGCCTGTATCAGCAGGTATTAACATTGCAGGGTAAGCCTATGCAAACTATTGCTTTAACTGAATCGGAAATAGCAGAGCGGGTTGCTGTTTTAAAACGTTTTAGAACCTTACTCGAACAGCAACGGTTAAAATTTCGGGAATATCTTACGGTACTTGAAAAACAGGAAACCAGCATTACTGAGGCAAAAGTAGAAGCACTTGCTCAGCATGCAGAATTGGGCGAAGCAATCGTTGCTGAGATTTTTACCATTCAGAAAGTATTGGATCCGTTAGAATATTTGTATGCAAATGTATGCGAACCTACTGCTGCCGATGATATTCCAGATTTGAAAAATGATCTTGCGGTACTGCAAGAACAAGTTATCGCTCAGAATAAGAAAAACCGTGAATTTCTTTCTACTCAAATGACCGGACTCCGGCAGCAAATTGCCTCGTTGAAAAGACCGTATATGCACCGTGAAAGCATTTATGCGGCAAGTGCCGACCCAGCTCGTTTTATTGATCTGTCCTTATAAAGTACCTTTAGCCGCAGTGTTTTTATTTTCCTGAAAGAAAGGCTGTTTTGCTTTCATAAGCTGCCGGTGAATACAGTTACTTTGAAATGAGATGTTGAACTACTGGACCTGTTCGACAACAGAGTTAGCGGACATGTCCAGTAGCTTTGTGTTTTAAAGCCGCTGAGCTTTACGTTTTAAAACTGGCTGGATACAACGCAAAACAAAGAGCTGTCCTTTGCATAGTTCAATGATGTCCTATCGCTTTTTACTATAGGGTGTGCTTTCTAACGGCAGTTTTGTTCTGAAAACTCCATCGCGCAGATAGTAAGCCAATGCAACTGCTGGAGCGGTAGGAATACTGGCAATCTCTCCCACACCTTTTGCACCGCACGCAAGTTCATTAGTATTATTTTCAATTATATCGACCTTAATAGGAGGTACTTGCGGGGCTTTAAATAGTCCAAGTGTTCCAAACTTGGCAGTAGGTACGCCGCTTTTGAGCGGATAATCTTCTGTAAGCGCATAGCCAAGACTCATTACAACACCGCCTTCAATTTGTCCTTCCAATGCGGTAGGGTTAATTGCCTTTCCAACATCATGTGCAGCTTCAACAAAAGAAAGCCGCCCCTCTTCATCAAGGTCAATAACATGGGTAGCATAGCCATATGCTACATGACTAACAGGATTGGGCTTATCTGATCCTATCTTATCAGTAACACTTCCGTATTCAGCATATATTTCTTTTCCTGCTAAGGCAGTAAATAGTTCAGACAGGGCATTGCTATTTGCTGCAATGGTGCCTGCAATACCGCGTTTTCGGAGTTCCTCTTCTAAAAGCACTTTAAGATCGCAAGCCGCCCGGCGTGCGCTTTCGCCGGTAAATACTGTTTGGCGGGAGGCTGTGGTGTTTCCTGCATCAGGGGCATAGCGTGTGTCGGGAATTTCATAATGAATAAATGTACGGGGAATGCCGAGTACTTCACCGGTAATTTGCATCAGTACTGTTCCGATCCCCTGACCGATACATGCTGCACTGGAGTATATATGTACGCCATCTGCTTGTATTCGCAGAATAGTCCGTCCAAAATCAGGAATGCCGACACCTAAGCCGGAATTTTTGATCGCACAGGCAATTCCCGCTTTCGGATGCGCATCGTAATACGGCTTTACTGCATCTAAGGTTTGTATCAGTGCAGTAGAATCATCGGCAATTTGTCCATTAGGCAATACTTGTCCCGGACGGATGGCATTCCGGTAGCGAATTTCCCATGGAGAAATTCCTACCTTTTCAGCTAATAAATTCAGATTAGACTCAACTGCAAAACAGCTCTGTGTTACACCGAATCCTCGGAATGCACCCGCCGGCGGATTATTGGTATACCATGCGCAGCCAAGTATATCAATATCCTGATAGTTATACGGTCCTGCTGCATGGGTACAGGCACGTTGAAGTACCGGTCCGCCTAGAGAGGCGTATGCTCCAGTATCAGAGTGAATAACTGCTTTGAGTGCCGTTAAATAGCCGTTTTCATCGCAACCGAGTGTAAAATCCATTTCCATGGCGTGTCTTTTAGGATGGATAATTATGCTCTCTTTTCTGCTTAAGCTTACCTTTACCGGTTTGCCGGTTTTCAAGGCAAGAATAGCTGCATGGTGTTGGACGCTCATATCTTCTTTACCACCGAAGCCGCCGCCGACCATTTTCGCAATAACCCGTACTTTTTCAAGCGGTAAACCTGTTGCTTCTGCACATTCGCGTTTTGTTTGATAAATTCCCTGATCCCCTGAAAAAATAACCAAGCCGCCGTCACCGTCAGGTTCCGCAACTGCTGTCTCAGGTTCTAGGAATGCATGTTCTGTGGGGGGAACGGAATAATGCATTGAAACAACATACTTTGAATTTTTCAATTTTTCTTCGGCATTGCCGCGAATCAGATGCTCTTTAGAAAGGAGATTCCCAGTTTTATGGACTAATGCCGCATCTTCTGCCATTGCTTCGGCTATGGAACATACAGGAGGGAGTTCTTCATATTCTATTTTAACTGCTTGTTTTGCTGTTTCAAGAATTTCTCGTGTTTCTGCGGCAATAATGACAATTGCATCGCCTAAAAAATGTGTTTCCTTGCCTACAGGGATAAGTACATCCCAGTCCTTTTTTAAATGTCCGATTTTTTGTAAGCCGGGTAAATCGGCAGCCGTTAGTACCGCATGAACTCCCGGGATATTTTTTGCGTCGTTAGTCGTAATTGAAAGCACCTTTGCCCGCGGATACGCACTGCGGATTGCACCACCGTACAGCATACCCTCACGGTATACATCATCAGCATATTCGGCACTGCCTGCTGCCTTAGCATAGGCATCCACACGTATTGCCTCACTGCCTACTTGTGCGCTTGCAGGTTCCTCAGGAATAGGGATATCCTCTCTCAGCATTTTTGCCGCAAGTAAAATTGCTTTTTCAATCTTTACATAACCGGTACACCGGCAAATATTGTTTTTAATAGCCTGCTTTACTTCCTCCAAAGAAGGATCAGCAGTACGATCTATGAGACCTTTTGCGCATATTATCATACCGGGAATACAAAAACCGCACTGCACTGCTCCGCACTTAGCAAATGCATATTGAAAAACGCCGCGCTCGCGTTCTGATAAACCTTCTAATGTGATTATTTTTTTTCCGCTGAGTTTTCCTGTTATTTGCACACAGGCTTTTACTGCCTTACCATCTATAAGGACTGTACAAGTTCCGCATGCGCCTTCCATACAGCCGTTTTTTACCGAGGTGAGATGCAGCTTGTCCCGTAAAAAATGAATGAGTTTTTGATTTTCTTGAGCTTCAACAATTTGATTATTAACAGATAGTGACACCATTGCCATATCCCCCCATTATAATAAACCTGCTCGAAAACGAAAATTATCGAACAAGTTTATTATATGTCAAAAAAAAGCAGAATGCAATACTGGATTGCTATTGATTTTTTATTGAAACTGTAAAGTTTTATATTATAATAACTTAACGAATATTGATACCTGTAGTCTGTCTTAGAAGAAATCCATTGGCTGCGTATGCTCTGTACAAGATGAACACATCGAAGAAAAGTCATACTGATGGAGCTATCTAAAAACTTCCGTTTTTAGAGGTTTCCTGATGTAATAAACCTGTTCAGAACTTTCCCAATATTAAAGCGAGCGGTTTGCTTAATTGCAGAAAAGTACTAACCGTAGTATACTAACCTTATGAACGTTACACGGAAACTGCCGATCGGCGTACAGAGTTTTAAAGATTTGCGGGAAAAACATTTTTTATATGTTGATAAAACAGACTATGCTGCTCGTTTAGCAAACAACGGCAAAGTTTATTTCTTAAGTCGTCCGCGGCGGTTTGGGAAGAGTCTGTTTCTTTCGACATTAGCGGCGTACTTTCTGGGTCAAAAAGAACTATTCAAAGGATTGTACCTTGAGCAGGCAGAAGAAGAATTAGCTGCACAAGAGAACCGCACTGCGTGGCAGGAATATCCGGTACTGTATCTGGATTTTAATACCGGGCGTTATGATACAAAGCGGTCGCTAACAAGCCAGATAAATTTGTCTTTAAGCCAATTTGAGGAAGTCTACGGAACAAATAAAAATGAAGAAGAAGTAGCGCAGCGTTTTGCAGGAGTTATCAAACGGGCATATCAGCAAACCGGCAAACAGGTGGTTATTCTGGTGGACGAGTACGATAAACCGC
>JBQMYN010000075.1:0-11520 GCA_052173475.1 Treponema sp. | reverse complement strand
TTCTGTAAGGAAATGATTGATTATATCCACTAAAGCGGATTGCGAAACAGTTTTTGCTGGTGAGCTTTGCTCACCTGTTTCCTTAAGCTTTAGATGTAATGTTATGCTAATACATATACAAGGACGTACATGTATTAGCCGCGAGTTTCGGCATCGCCGAAACATTGTTGTACTGACAGGATGTCAGTGATTCCAAACAGTATTGAGTTTTTCTAACAAAAAACTCGGTACTGCTTAGAACCACCGCCATCCATGGCGGTTCTGATGGTCAAAGACTTAATTTTAAACTCGCTATCAGCTATGCTGATGAGGATGTACGTTTTGCTTACAGCCCAATACCAACGCTGCAAGTATCACAGCAGCAGCTAACCAGCTCAACTGCCGGTTTGGTCTTCCATTTTTATTCATTAATTCTCTTAGAATTTACATATTTTTGCTTGCAAATGCGCGGTACATGTAAAAACTATGGTCAGTTTACAGGGAACCCTCTAAAAACTGAAAGCCTATCGGCTTTTGCTGTAAAGAAATAATTTATTGGGGTATCCAAAAGTAAAGTTTTTGGATACCCCCAGTTCCCTGAAAAGGCTCCATTATACCCTCCAATACCTTGACAACTGTTGCAGAATTTTTTATATTGAAACAAATCTATTCGGAAACTTTCGTTTTAGGATAGATTGCTTTGAAACAACTTGTTCGAAAACAGAGTTATCGAACGGGTCTAATATGTAAATTCTGATGAGGAGGCCCTGAATATGGCTGGTGCAAGTAAAAACTCCCGTACTGCGGTTGCTACTCAACGCTTTAGCTGTCCATGCGGCGGAGATGTTGTACTCAAAACAATGGTAGAAAACGGTAAAATAAAAAATATTGCAGAATGTGCAAAATGTCATCGTATTGAACGCCGTCCGAAAGATTTTAAATAGCACGGTTTACTAATAGGTTATGTCTTAAATATTCTATTCGGGGCATAGCCTTGCATTGTACAATCAATTTTTAGAGGTTTTCCATAGATTTAATTTGCAATGTATAGGCTTTCCTGATGGGGCATCTCTAAAAATCTAACCAAGTATTTAGAGATTCCCTATATTTTATATCTTCAAATATTCTTCATTATATAGTCCCAATAGCAAAAATTTTAATAAGGATTGCAAGCCCTATTGCATTTAGCGCAGTAATAATTACTGTTAGCTCAATAACAAAACGAGTTTTAAATAATGAAAGCAGCATACAGAAATTTTTAACATCCATCATCGGACCATATACTAAAAAAGCCAAAACAGCACCGGATGAAAACCTGTTCAAAAAACTGCGCGCAATAAATGCATCAGAAGTAGAGCATGCCGAAAAGACAAAGGCAAATAGCATCATAAGTAGGATACCAATAATAGGATACGCTGATGTATTGCGGAAAAAATTTTGTGGTACACCAACACGGATTACGGCTGTAATCAATGCCCCGATAATTAAATAGCTGCCGGCGGTAAAAAACTCATTGCCGGTGTGGTATAATAGTTCTATAATCTTCTGACTATAATTCTCTTTAAGAGAATGCTTTTGCTGCATTACAGAATGGTCATGCGCAATGATAGCATGACCATGGGGGGCTGTTTTGTGGCAAGAACAAAACTCACATGTTGTATGTGTATCAATAGGGATATGTTGTGCAAATTTCCCTGATAATTCTTCCGCATATTCCCGCAGATATTTTGATTCGGGGTACGCCATTAGAATAAGACCGGCTGCAAAAGATATAATCAATCCAAAATATACTCGGTACAGCGCAAAACTAGGCTCTTGCGGAAAAGCATAGTATGTTGAAATAATTGAAATAGGATTAACAATTGGAGCTGCAAGCATAAAAGTTACCGCAATAGGCATGGCAACCCCTTTTTTTATTAACCCGCGCATCAGCGGGACTGAAGCGCATTCACACACAGGGAAGAAAAAGCCTGCAAAAAGGGCCGTTGCAAAGCCCAAGCCATATTTCTTGGGAAATGCAGCAATAATGATATGCGGCGGAATAAAAATATGAATAATTGATGAAAGCAATGCCCCGACAAGCATAAAGGGTAATGCTTGTAAGAGAATACTGATAAAAACAGTAGATAATGCAGTAAAAGTTTCAAACATGATATACCTATCTTTTGTTACATAGCTTTAAGTGCTATTCCAAAAATCAAGCTTTTGAAAAGGCTGTCCCAAAACTGAAAGCCTATCAAGGAAATGATTTAGATACGGTGTGAGATGAAAAATGTACTTCCTTGTACATTTTTTATCGTACTGACAGGATGCAATGCTCAGGAATGACCACGGACATTCATTCCTGAACGATACCGTCCATGTCGGTACTGCTAGTCATTTGCATTAGAGATTTTCATCCCAAGTGGCTAAGCCGCTGCCGTGAATAGGAATTTTTGTTCCAAGAAAATACGGCTCTCGTTGAATTGATGTATCAAAAAATGCTTTAATACATGCAAGCGATTCCCGAAATTTCCAAAAGGCACGCAGCCGTGCACTATATTTGACTTCGGGAAGTGCAAGCGCATATACCTGCATGCCTAATTGCTTTCCTATATATACTGCTCTATATGCATGAAAACTTTGAGTAATAATTACGAGTTTTTCAGCTTCAAAAATAGCTTTTGCCCGATAGATACTATCGTACGTATCAAAGCCTGCATGATCAAGAAATATCCGCTCTTTGTCAATATCGGGATACTTTTCTAATACATACAGTCGCATTGCATTTACCTCATCATAATACTTTTTTCCATGATCGCCTGAAAATATTACAGTTTGCGTAAGCCCTTTTTGATAGCAGTATATGCCGGCTTCTACTCTATCCTGAAGTACGGTAGAAAGACGCGTTCCGTGTACCCGAGCACCTAACACTAATGCAGCATAATCACTACTGGTTTGCAAAGCGGATTGAAGTTCTGCCGGTGAACGATAAATATAAGGGCGGGCAGTATATATAATATAGCCATTTATTCCCGCGATAAAAAGCAAACCGCATACGGCAACAAAAACGATGCTGCGGATAATCTTGCGGATCATAATTCATCCGGTAAAATATGGTACACACTCGAACAGTTCCGGCAAACGACTTCAAGTGGTACCTGAGGATTATCGGATAGTTTTTTACGTTCACTCAGCGGTAAAGTACGTAATGAGTTAAGATACTGTTCTTTGGAACAAGGACAGTGGAATATAATTGAACGGGAAGCAACAATCTGGGGCTTAAACTCTCGGAACAATCCATATATAATATCCTCGATTGTTCCTTGTTCACTAAACCATTGTCCCAGCGGCGGACATGCAGATAATGCCCGCTCCATGGCTGCAACGGTGTTGTCTACATCCTCATAGGTGTGTATAGCACTGCTGTGTGAATGTCCGCCTTCAGCAGGCATTCGCTGAATAAACAATCCTCCTGCCCCCATCACTCTTCCTTCTGAATCAAAATGAATACCCGTTTGGAATGCTGTATAAATTTGCTCGGATTGTAAAAAATAGTAAGCTAAGTCTTGTGCAATATTCCGATACTGTATTTCGACACTGCCTGTTTGAGGCGGTAACAGAGTCCCGCTTGTATTTTCTGTGAATCGTGAGACCGTAAGCGTTCCCGATCCGAACAGCCCTGTACTATCCGCCGCATCAGACAGATTTTCTAGCGGAATTGCATCTTGCAATAAATAGCCGCGAATAACGCCGCTCGATTGCGCTTCCATAGAAAAGCCCTGCGCAATTCCGTCAGTTTCATACCGGATTTGTAAGGCTTCTTTCCCTTTCATTGTTTGAATTGCCAATGCAGCGCAAAGCCCCGCCTGTCCAAGTACCAGCGTTTCCGCTATTCCTAAATGATGCTGCCTTTTTATTGTATTTACCAATCGGGTACCATGAAAAAGAGCACCCCTGAATAATCCGTCAGCTGCAACAAATACGGTCATTGCATCTTTTTCAATTATTTCAAACTGTTTTTGTAATACTTCATCCGTTAAAGGTACTGCTATCATAACACTATAATAGTAGTGCAATCCTAAAAAGAGCGCAAGAGGCAGATAGCCTAAGATTTTCGATTATCTGCTTGCTTTTCTATCCCCAAACACTGAATTTTAGTGTACACTCACTCTGTTCAAAACAGAAGTTTCTGAATATATCTAATTATAGAGTGCCTCTAACAATCTAATCGAGTGTTTAGAGGATAAGGGGGCATATATGCTGCGAATTGGATTGGGTTATGATCTTCATATACTGACTGAAGGAAGAAAACTGGTATTGGGAGGAGTGCATATCCCGTTTGAAAAGGGTGAAGCAGGGCATTCTGATGGAGATGTCTTGTTACATGCGTTTGCTGATGCACTTTTAGGAGCTGCCGGACTCGGAGATATAGGAGAGCTCTTTCCTCCTACGCAGCCTGAGTGGAAAAATGCCGATTCTAAAGAGCTTTTACGCATTGTATGGAAAAAAGTGCAGGCTGCCGGTTGGAATCTTGAGAATGCAGATTGTGTTATCGCCATTCAGGAGCCGAAAATCCTCCCGTATCGCACTAAAATATGCAAATCAATCGCAGATATTTTATCGGTAGAGCCTGAGCGCATCTTTGTAAAAGCAAAAACAGGAGAAAGCGTAGGCATAATCGGCAACGGAATAGCCGTTGCCGTTTGGTGCAACTGCCTTATTTCTCGGCAAGCTCTAAAATAAGCTCTACTTCTCCTTGAGACAAATTCAGCGCATTAGCAATAGCTTCCTGTTTCCAGCCGCTTCTGAAGAGTTTTAGTACATTTTCACGTGTACCGATTGCAGGCGCACCGCTGCTGCTGTTTTCTGCTTTACCGAAAGGTTTTTCCGCTTTTAGTAGATCGGACAGCAGTTTAAGCTGACTTTCAGATTGCTTTGAAATATCCTGCAGCCGAGTTTCTGTGCCTGCAAGCCATTCCCGCGCTGTGTGCATTTTCTCGATACGGACTTCCATATCAGATAGTAAATCATCAATGGTTTCAAGCTGCCGCCGTGCTTTTTCTGCTTTTTCCTGATTCTTAACTAAGTAGTTCATTTTTTCTTCAATAGTCTGTAATTCAGGTGGCAGATCATATAATTGCTCTTGCAGCGTTTTTAAATCTTTTTCAAGCGTTTTCAAATTTTCAAAGGCATTGTCAATGCTTTGTACGGTTTGATCAAGTACAACGCCTTTTTTCTCCAGACGGTCATAACGGGTATTCACATCAGCAATACCTTCTTCAATCCGCCGGATTTGTACCTGATACCGCTGCAAATCATCATTGGCAGAAGCGAGCTCAATAATTTTTTTATCCATAGAATCGGAGAGAACTGTCAGTTTTGCAAACTCGGTTTCGAGTAAATCAATATTTTTCCGCTCTCCCATAAAGCGTGTAATTTTTTGCATTGCCTCTTCTTCAAGATGACTCACTTTTTCATACTGAAGCTGTAAGCCATCCATTGCATCGCGATAGATTTCAAAGCGGCTTACTTCATTCTTGAGTTTCTCGATATTCTGCTCAAGCCCTGCCTGTAATTCATCAGCACGGTCAAAAATCCTTGTTTGTGCAATAAATGCATTTTGCTTTTTGTCAATTTCATTCAATACTGAGTTAAGATTATCAGTATTGCTGCGCACTTTTTCAAATATATCATGCTGTGTTTTATCTAATTCAGCACGGAGATTAAATACAACTGCGCGTATACCGTCAAGCGAGTGGGCAGCTTCGGTTGTCGCCTCGTTAATTTTCTTATCAAGCTCTCCGGTAAGCTGATCACTATGCCGCACCAGTAAATCAGATGTTTCACGTACCTTTGTTGAAAAATGCTCATCGGCATTTGTTATCTGCGCTTGCAGCTCATTAAGCTTCTGCTGTAAAATTTTTAGTGATTCATCGCCTTTAATGGTGAAATCCTTGTATTGCGCATTATATTTTGCGCTAATGCTTTCAATAGCACGATCCGTTACACCTTCATACTGCACAATTTTTTCGTCTGCCAATGCTTTTGCCTCATGCAGCTGGTCAGTAAAGCGGCTTTTCCATGCTTCAAAATCAGCTTTTACCGTTTCAATTTGCTCTCGCGCTTCATTATTAACCGTTTCCATCCATGACTGCGCCTGTTCAGTTACCGAATCAACTTCATGACGCTGGCTATTCACCGCTTCTTGCAAAGATTGCTGTAGTGTATTCAGCTCTGTTTGTATAAAGAGCCGGGCTTTTTCTTTAGATTGATTAAGATCTTCGTTAAACTGAACTGTATATGCCGCCAGCGCACTATTATTTTGTTCCATTTTATCGGTAATAGCAGATTCAAAAAGCCCAATAGTATCTTTGAATGTCTCAAAGTGATTTTTATACTCTTCTTGTGCGTGCATAAGCCGTGTTTTCAGTTCTTGTTTGTACGTATCTTCAAGATCTTTCCGTGCCGATTCGCTTTCAGACCCCATAAGCTCCAACCGCTCTGCCGCATCATTCCGCAGTTTTTCAATATCGGCACTCAACGCATCGCTTTTTCGCGTTAAATCTGAAAGGAATTCCTTTTCAAATACCTGAAGTTTATCTGCTAAATGAGTATAAGAATCATCGCGTAGCTGATTAAGCTGTTGTGTTATCTCATCAATACGGTCATAAAGCTGCTCTGAACGCTCTGTAAAGTGTTTTTCAAAACTGTTATATTTTTCTTGCATTGTATGCGTATGCGTACCAAAGTCTTGCATTATGCGGTCTTTAACCAACTCTTGGGCTTTTTCCATTTCTAATGCGAGCTGATCAATATTACTGATAGATTTATCAAATTTCTCATAATAGTAGTTTGCCTGTTTTTTGTATTCTTCAAATTTGGAATCGGCAGTTTGAACCAATGCAGCAATATGACGGTCTGTCGCAGAAGCCGCTGTATCCATTTTTGCTTCCAATTTTGTTTCAAGAGCAGTGGAGGCTGCATCTAATCGTTCCTGACGGGTTTGAATATCAACTTCAACTCTATTCATATCTTCTTGCAATGTACTCAGCTGCCGCAGCAACTCTGTTTCCACCGTTGTAAACTGGTTCTCAAGCGAGTATTTGATATTTTCCGATTCACGGCGCATTTCTTGTGTAAACTGATCTATTTTTAACTGTGCCTCGGAAAGACCTGCTTGCAAATCTTCTGATAAGGCGGCAGAACGTTCTACGAGAGCGGATTCATGGCTTTTTATCCGGTCGGAAGCTTCTGTCCGTAATTGCGTAAACATTTCATCTTCAAGAGTTTCCGCTTTTTTTGCCGCTTCAGTAAATGCTTTTTTATACAATTCATTTAACTGAATAGAAGTTACTTCCAGTAATTCTTCGCTTTTCTTTTCTGCCTTTGCTACCCGCGCTTCAAAAGCGTTAATAGTATTATCAAACCCGCTAGTAACCCGATCTTCAATTGCTTGCAGGTGTTCGGCATTTTGTCTGCGGAAATTCTCTTGAATATCAGGTATCGCGTTGGAAATACTCCCCAAATCGGCACGCGCCTCTGCAATTTTTTTTGCAAGCGTTTCTACAAAATCAGATTCTTTACTTACCCGAGCAAGATTTTTTTCTGCTAATGCAGTCATATCCATAACCGTGCGGATTGTTTGTTCGGATTCAGAAACGGTTTTTTCTATTTTTTCGATAAGTGCGGTGCGGGCTGTCAACACATCAGACTTTTTCATAAACTCTTTGTTGATAGTGTCAAGACGGTTTACCGTCGCAATTGCCTGCGACAATTTTGTATCAATTTCAATAGCGGCATTTCGTAAATCCTGCATCCGCTCTTTTACATACGATTCAATTTCATCTTTTAATTTGTCACCGTATTTTTTTGCTTTTTCAATTGAGCGGCTATTTTTATCAGCTTGACGGAAGAAAAGAATCAATATCAAGCATAGTACAAGCGTTATCGCAGCTGAAAGTAGTTGCATTCTAAGTTCCACCCTTACTTAAAATTATAATGGGGCTTACAAGAGGATGTCCTAAAACTGAACTTTTGGACAGTCCTGTTCCCAATAGGCGATATTATACCATATATTTTAAAAATTGACGATAGTTTGAAAAATAAATATCGGCATTTGCATACATATCGAGGAATGAAAAAACGGCGGGTCTAATATACGCGGTTTTCATACCGGCAGCAGCAGCTCCGGCAATGTCATACTTTTTGCTATTGCCGACATACAATATTTTTTCAAGCGGTGTATTGAGCTGTTCTGCGATATATCGGAATGGAATACGGGAAGGTTTTAATGCGCCTATCATTTCTGAACCGACTGCTGCGTCGCAAAGCGGCAAAATTCCCCATACATTGCCTTTTTGTTCAGGAGGAAAATCAGAGAGGATACCGATTTTTAATCCTGCCTGCTTGAGTTGCCGAACTGCCTCCGTTGCTCCTGCATAGGGCTGTATTTTTGCAAAGTATTTTTTCCATCCCGTATAGATATAAGCAGTGAGAAACGCACCTGCTTCCTCCGCTGTTATGCCGAGCTGCTGAGCGAGCAGCTCATTTTGTACAGCAAAGAAATCAGCTGCTGCCTTTTCAGGATTATTGCTGCTTATCTGATGCAAGCGTTTACGTACTTTTGCAAAAGCAATGATAAATGAACTATGCCGAATAAAAAAAGGAAGAATCATAAGTGTGAATTTCCATGACGGGTAGAGTGTCCCGTCAATATCAAAGACAACTGCTTCTATATTAACCGGATGAGGATATTTCATAGTATCAATCTCCGCTGTCAAAACGATGACGGTTTTTTTGGCATACTCACTGCTTTTGTTTAAGAACTTCCTCAGCTTTCCGGGAAATCTTGTTCCATACACCTGATATGCCCATTGCTTTTTTTGCTGCTTTGAGGGTTTGTTGCGCTTCTGCGCGCATTTTTAGGGTACCCCGGTATATAATTTCATCGACAAAACCTTTTTTAGCGGTATACAATGCTCTGCGTTCACGAATAGGGTCTAAAAATGTATTTAATGCACTTGCGAGTTTGTCTTTTACTTCAACGTCGCCGACAGCTCCTTTCTGGTATCGCTCTTTAAGGTCTTCTACTTCAGCTTTGTTAGGATTAAATGAATCATGGTAGATAAAAACAGGATTTCCCTCTACAGTACCAGGAACATCGGCACTGGTACGATTAGGGTCAGTGTACATACCGCGGACTTTTTTTATAACGGTTTTTTCATCATCGCACAAGAAGATCGCATTGCCGAGACTTTTTGACATTTTAGCCTGTCCGTCTGTTCCTACGAGAGCACCGCATTCGCTTACCAGCACATCAGGAATAGGGAAAACGTTACCATACATATAATTAAACCGCTTTGCAATTTCACGGGTAAGCTCAACATGGCTTTCATTGTCTTTGCCCACCGGAACAAGATGCGCACGCGGCAACAGGATATCGGCAGCCTGTAGTACCGGATAGCCGAGCAAACCGAACGGAAGTTCAGATAAACTTGCTGCCTTCGCCATATCTTTTATAGAAGGAATACGCTGGAGCCGCGGCACGGTAACCAACTCCGTAAAAAGAAGATTTAATTCGCAGACCTCAGGTACTGCCGATTGTAAATAAATAGTTGACTTTTCAGGATCAATGCCGCAGGCAAGATAATCCAACGCCATTTGCCGCACATTTTCGGTTAGCTGCTCAATATGCTGCTTTTCGGGTTTCGTAGTAAGTGTATGCAAATCAGCAATAATAAAAAAACACTCAAACTGATCTTGCAGCCGCACTCTATTTCTAATAGAACCGACATAATGCCCTAAATGAAGATTTCCGGTAGGACGATCGCCTGTTAAAATTCTTTTTCTTTCCATAACGGGCATATACTACCATGTTTGCAGCTGATCGCGCAAGGGTCATTATCAAGCAGTACACGGAAAGGATTTTTGGAGATGCCCTATAGCCGCACTACAATAGGCGTGAACATTTTTCAGGGGCGTTTTTTTAAGTTGAATTGCTCCAGTATGGTATTCTTTTCTTGCTTGACATTTATATATATACTGCATATTATTTGCAAGAGTTATACAATAGATAGGGATGTCATTGACGGTATAAATAACCAAGTTTGGGGCATCCTCGTTCCTAATACTGCGAATAATACGGAGTTTTACCTATGCAAAAACATATACAGATTGCTATGCTCTCTATGCTGGTATGTACGGGTCATTTATGGGCAAATCCATTTACAGGATCAGATTCTACCCCTGCTCCAATCAACACAAAACCGCCAATTGAGTTTGTTGGAACAGTGCAAGCACAATTACACATGGAGCTTGGCGAATATATCTATGCATGGACAAAAACACATTCACTGCAAACATTTTGTATTATCATGCTTACTGCATTTTTTTATGGGTTTATGCACGCGCTCGGGCCCGGTCATCGAAAAACAATTGTATTTTCGTATTATTTAAGTAAAGAAGCACCTGCATGGGAGCCGCTTTTAACAAGTTTTCTGCTTGCAGCACTCCATGGAATAACATCAATGGGGCTGCTGTTACTATTCCGGAATGTGAAAGGAACTTTGTCAGGTAATACCGCAGCTTCAACTGTTTATCTTGAAAGTATTTCTTATGGTTTACTTATAGTGCTTTCGGTCTTTTCCATACTGCATTTATTGTCCCATACATTTCCCCATGCAGTTCCGCATTTTCACTTTGGCTGCGGTTGTATGAAGCATGAAGAAACACATGCTCATATCTCGGAACAGGGTATTCATCCTAATGATACCTGTGATTACAGCAGCTCCGTCCATGTATGTTGTAAATCGCAAAACGTCTCTAAAAAATCGAGCAATCACAGCAAAATAGAATGGGGTATCTTTATTATGAGCGGATTGTATCCCTGTCCGGCTGCCTTGCTTGTACTGTTACTTGTGTTACATCTTGATGCAATTGGATTAGGCATAGCGGCAATTATTAGTATATCTCTTGGTATGGCGGCTCCCATTACTGCTGTCGCTTATCTCGCATGGGCGGGCAGGGTACGTCTATTTTACCGTATACGCGGTACACAAAAATATGCCCGAATAGTAACATTTGTATTAGGTCTAACAGCATACGGTACTATTCTCGTTTTTTCTCTTTATTCCGTTCTGCCAGTTATATTACGTTTATTCTAAGTACAAAGGTATCTGAAAAAACTCAGCCATTTAGAGATGCCTCATCAGCAAAGCTGATAACGAGTTTTAATTTAAGTCTTTATATAGTAAGGACTATCAGAACCGCCATGGATGGCGGTGTTTCTAAGCAGAAGCGATATTTTGGCTCTGCCAAAATGTGCCATCAACTGATGAACAAGGAAGTTCATCAGTTGATGCTCGCGCCACTTTAGCGGCTGAAAATAAATCCACCTTTTCATTGCCATTCTCCTCTCTTTTTCGGCAATTTAGGCATTGTACTTTTATTATATCACTCCATTTCTCCTTCCCCGTTCTTTTTCTTTTTATCGGAAAAAAACAACCTTTCAAAAGCCTATACTTTGAACTTAGCAACTTCCCCCGCCAGCCTCTCAATGGC
>JBQMYN010000074.1:0-11848 GCA_052173475.1 Treponema sp. | reverse complement strand
TGTCAAGAGGTAAAACACAAAAAATACGAAAAAAATTAAAAAATTTGCACTTTTTTTATTATAATTGGGTTAATAATCGGATTTCCTTAGTAGCTGTTTGAAATCTCAAAAAAATGCTATAAAGAACCTCTAAACACTTCATTAAAAGACATCCCTCACAATTTTTTACCAGCTCTTGCATAAATATAAAGAAGTTCATACAATATATCATTATGCTCGACTATAAATTTATTAAGAATAATGTTGATGCGGTAAAAGAAAATATCAAAAACCGCTCGATGCATGCGGATGTTGATCTGGTTGTTAGACTTTTTGACGAACGAACAGAACTTATAACAGTATTGCAGGAACTACAAACAAAAAGAAATGAAAACTCAGCAGCTATGAAAAAAGCAGCATCGGCAGATGAGCGTGCCGTACTGATTGAAGCCGGTAAGAATCTAAAAGCCAGTATTGCTGAAAAAGAGGCTCTGCTAAAGGAAAAAGAACAAGCACTTGATAAAGCAGCACGGCAGATTCCGAATATGGCGCATCCAGATGCTCCCATTGGGAAAGCTGATACGGAAAATTGCGAAGTAAAGCAGGTAGGGACAATTCCGCAATTTTCATTCGAGCCTAAAGACCATGTGCAATTAGGTGAAGCATTGGATCTCATAGATTTTGATGCTGCAACCAAAGTTTCAGGTGTGAAGTTTTATTATTTGAAAAACGAAGCAGTGTTTTTAGAGCAGGCTCTTATTATGTATGGACTCAATGTATTGCGTAAACATGGATTTACACCATTTGTTACGCCTGATATTGCGCGGGAAGAAATCTTGCATGGCATAGGATTTAATCCGCGAGGAAGCGAATCTAACGTCTATACGCTTGAAGGTGAAGATGCGTGTTTGGTTGCAACGGCAGAAATTACGCTTGGAGGATACCATTCTGATGAAATTTTAGAAAAAGAAAAGCTCCCGCTTTTATATTGCGGGCTGTCGCATTGCTTCCGGCGTGAAGCCGGTGCTGCAGGACAGTTTTCAAAAGGCTTGTACAGGGTGCATCAATTCAGCAAACTGGAAATGTTTATCTACTGTACACCGGCTCAATCAGATGCACTCCATGAAAAACTGCGCCAAATCGAAGAAGAAATTTTTACCGGCTTAGGTATCGCGTTCCGTGTTGTTGATACCTGTACAGGCGATTTAGGCGCACCTGCGTACCGGAAATGGGATCTGGAAGCATGGATGCCCGGCAGAAACGGCGGCGAATGGGGTGAGGTTACATCAACTTCTAATTGTACTGACTACCAAGCGCGCCGGCTCAATGTCCGGTTTAAAGATGATGACGGTAAAAATAAATATGTACACATGCTGAATGGAACTGCTATTGCAGTATCGCGTGCGCTCGTTGCGATTATGGAAAACTACCAGCAAGCAGATGGCAGCATTAAAATTCCGTCCGTGCTAGTGCCGTATTGCGGATTCGACAGTATCAAAAGAACCTGATCGGAAAAAGCTCTGCTGTTCTTTTGATCAGTGAATAAAGCTGTTCGAAAACGGAGTTATCGAACAGCTGTACAGTTATAGGACAGATACACGATGCGGCATCTACCCTGTAAAGCCCACTGCCATACAATATGTTGGAAGCGGGGACTATTTATCTGCATTAGTCTCATGCTCGTGCCAGTACTTTTCTTTCTATCATTATATTTGCCCTTTCCTGAATTATCTGCATTCAGGCAGCGGGATTGGAGTACACGGATATACGATCGCAATGGATGCCTGATACAAATTCTTGCATTAGAAAATGGGCTGCGCCGTGAATATACCCCGCTGGAACAAATGCCGGAACAGCTCGTTCGCATTTTTATAGAGGCTGAAGACCATCATTTTTTTTCTCATCATGGGGTTGATATGCCGGCGGTAGCGCGAGCCGCTTGGCAAAATATTCTGAATGGCAGACGGATAAGCGGTGCATCAACTATCACAATGCAGCTTGCCCGTATGATTATCCCGGCAAAAAGCAGGAATATTGTAACTAAACTCCGTGAAGCATGGTATGCACTGCGTATTGAACGCCGTCTAACAAAGTATGAAATACTCAACCTATATTTAAACTGCCTGCCGTTCGGGTTTCAAGTAGAGGGTATTACATCCGCAGCAAGAAGCTTTTTTGCCTGTACTCCAGCGGCACTTACCATTGAGCAGATGTGCTGCCTTGCAGTAGTCCCCCGCCGCCCTGCTGATTTTAATCCGCTCGTAAATCCAGTGTTGTGCGCACAAAAAGCAGCACTCCTATACAAAAGTATCTATACAGATCAGAATAGCTGCGCCGCCGTCATACATTCAGAAGTCCGTAAAGATAGTCGGATTACAGAAGCTGGCAATGAGCGTAAAAGCGATTCTATAGATATTGGCTCTATGATGAACCGTATACCGCAGCGGAAAGCTGCAAAAGAGACCGATGGGTCGGATATTTCTATTGAAGATCGGCTTCTTTTAACGGCGCGCCGTGCAAATCGCTATGAATATCCGTTTTATATGCCGCACTATGTTGAATTTCTTAAACAGCAGTACCGCAGCGGTGCTTTTCACGGTCAACAACATACCCAAACTAACAGCACACCGCAAACAGGGATACAAACAGCCCCATATCCTTTACCGGCGGAATGGTATCTTACTGCGGATGTCATGCTTTCAAACAGGTTTGCCGATGTACTCCGCATACAATTACAAAAAAATGCTCGTGCTCGTATTAACAACGGCGCAATTTTTGCCATAGAAAATAAAACAGGGAATGTGATAGTATGGGTTGGCTCCAATTCATACTTTGATTTTCAAGCAAGCGGTCAAATTAATGGCGTAACAACTTTGAATCAAAGCGGAAGCAGCATGAAGCCTTTTTTGTATGCGCTTGCATTAGAAAAAGGCTGGAAACCTTCCGATATACTGCCGGATATTCCAATGCAGTTTGGTAGAGACACTGCGTATATTCCGCGTAATTTTAACAACCGCTACAATGGACCTGTACGATTCCGCAATGCACTTGCATCCAGTTTGAATATTCCGGCAGTTTTTCTTTTGCAGTGTATTGGTGAAAATACTTACTATACGATACTCAAACAACTGCAATTCAATTCGATTAACCGGCAAGAACATGATGCCGGCTTATCAATTGCACTCGGCAGTACCGCTGTGTCACTATACGAACTTGTGCAGGCGTTTAGCGTGTTCCCCCGCGATGGAATACTTATGCCGCTTCGACATTTTCAAGAAAATAAATTAAAGGCAAGTGCCGTATTACAGCCATATTTAGAAGATTTTGAACAAACTGCGGTCTATTCACCGGATACGGCACGGCTCATTTGTTCTATCCTTTCCGATAGAAGCGCACGGGTAACGGGATTTGGCTTTAATAATACGCTTACTACGCCATTTCCGGCAATATTCAAAACAGGCACCGCTAATCAGTTTCAAAGTTTGATTGCACTTGCTGCTTCGCCTGTGTATACTGTCGGTGTGTGGTTTGGTAATTTTGCAGGGCATACTGTAGTTGGAAAAACGGGCAGCTCTATTCCGGCATTTATCGCACGGGAATTGCTTATCGCCTTGCATGGTTCCCATTCAGGTATTGTACAGTTTGAAAAACCCGTACACTGGCATTTACAACCAATTTGCCCGCTCTCCGGTATGCTTGCCGGACATGACTGTCCCCATCACGTGATGGAATATATGCCCGATTCGCTTATGCAGGGAGCCGAATCCGGACAGTATTGTTCATGGCATACAACCGATAGCGGCAAGTACACTATTCGCTACCCTGAACAATACCAACGTTGGTTTTCATTAGAAAACCGCAAGGGGCGCATAGAGCCGCAAGGAGAGCCTCTTACTATTATTCGGCCCTCAAACGGAAACTACTTTTTTTCTGCGGATAGCTGCCAAGGAAGCAGCAGCATCCCCTTTGAAATTACAGGCGGCTCAAGTGCTACCGCAGACATACTCTATGACGGAAGCAAAATTCTTTCGCTCCGCCGTCCTTTTTTAGGAGAAATTCCTGCTGAACGGGGAAAGCATTATCTACAGGTACGTTGTGGATATGAAGAAGCAGAAGTGCATTTTACTGTAGAGTAAGCCTGTTCCGAAACAGTAGTTTCTGAGCAGGCTTAGTAGGGACAAGATACCGCAGATACTTCACATAGGTGGACATAATCTTTTTAAACCGGTACAATCGACCTGTTTGATAACAGAGTATTGGACAGGTTTATTATGTGCGGAAGCTGTATGTAGTGCCTGTATTGCAGCCAGCCGCTTCAGAGGTGAAATAGTGAAACAATCCGATTTTACACTGCCCCCGCGTGCAGCTATTAAAGAAACGTATTTTGAAAAATTCGGAAAAATACGGACTGACCCTTATTACTGGTTAAAAGATAAAACCGATACAGCGGTACTTGACTATCTCCATGCTGAAAATGCGTATACCGAAACCGTCATGGCGGCTTCAAAAGACTTACAACAACGCATTTACGAAGAAATTACCGGACGTATAAAGGAAGATGATGAATCGTATCCAGTGTTTGAAAACGGCTATTACTACTATCACCGTGTTGAAAAAGGAAAACAGTATAAAACCTATTGCAGAAAAAAGGCTTCGCTTGATGCACCGGAAGAAATCATTTTTGATGTAAACCAAATGGCGGCAGGGAAGCAAGCGTTTATGTTTGAAGAGTATATTGTCAGCCCCGACAATACAAAGGCAGCCTATTTTTATAACGACACAGGCTCTTTTGCAGAGTTCACGTTAAAAATACGCGATTTGAAAACAGGAAAAGACATCGGATTTCGCTATGACGGTGCTGCTTCAGCGGCGTGGGCAAATGACTGTGAAACATTGTTTTATAGCGCGATAGACAGTACCTTGCGTTCCTCTAAAATTTTTCGCCAAAAGCTGTATGAACCGAGCGGTATACTTGTATATGAGGAACAGGATGCTAAATATTCAGCTGTTGTAAATGAAACAAAAACAAAAGACTATATTTTTATTACAAGTTCAAGTGCTACAACATCAGAAGAATGGTTTGTTCCCGCCGATACTCCGGAAGCCCCCTTTCAAGTTTTTCTTCCGCGTGTAAAAGATGTCGAATATTTTGTCTATCCGCATAAAGAAAAGTTTTTTATCCGCTGGAAAGATACTCAAAACTTAAATGGAAAAATCTATTCTGTACCAATTGCATCTTATGCCGATACAGCAACATGGCAAGAAGAAAGAGCCCATAATGAACAGGAACGCATAGAAGAAATATGTGTATTTGAAACGCATCTTGTCCTAGAACTACGGAAGAGTGGATTGATAGAACTAGAAATAAAACCTCTAACGGGTAATGATAAAGATAGGGAAAGCGGCATAGCAGCTAAAAAAATTTGCTTTCCTGAGCCAGTGTACACTGCGTATTTAGGTGCAAATCCGGAATATACTTCCGGCACACTACGCTATGGATATACCTCGCTTAACCGTCCGACAAGCCTATACAGCTACGATTTTAAAACAGGAGAATCGGTTTTACTCAAACAGCAGGAAGTACCGTCAGGTTTTAATCCCGAAGATTATACGGTAGAACGTCTGTGGGCAGAAGCACCGGACGGTGTACTCGTACCGATGGCGGTGATTTACAAAAAAGGTATTGTAAAAGATGGTTCTTCCCCTGCTCTGTTGTATGGATACGGTAGTTACGGCTACAGCTCTGAGGCATACTTTAGTACGAGCATTTATAGCCTTATTGAACGGGGCTTTGTGTATGCCGTTGCACAAATTCGTGGCGGAAGTGAGATGGGTGAGCAATGGTACGAAGATGGTAAATTCCTAAAAAAGAAAAATACCTTTACTGATTTTATCGCTTGTGCCGAAAACCTTATCAAACAAAAGTATACCTCTTCAGATAAACTCGCCATTATGGGCGGTAGTGCCGGCGGGCTTCTTATGGGAGCTGTTATAAATATGCGCCCCGATCTTTTTCATTCGGTGGTGGCTGCGGTACCTTTTATAGATGTTGTTACTACCATGCTTGACGATTCTCTTCCACTCACTACAGGAGAATACGAAGAGTGGGGAAATCCTCATGAAGAAAAATACTACGATTATATGCTTTCATACTCTCCTTACGATAATATAGCAGCAAAAAATTATCCGCATATTTTAATAACAGGGGGCTTAAACGATTCGCAGGTACTGTTCCATGAACCTGCAAAATACACAGCAAAACTGCGTGCAAATAAGACAGGGGACAACCTTGTCCTGCTCCGGATGGATATGAAATCAGGACACGGCGGGGCAACTGGTAGGTATGATCGTATAAAGGACACTGCTTTTGAATACGCTTTCATTCTTACTATGCTTGGAATATATGCATAATTGCATCCCTGACGTTAAAATTAAGTCTTTATACAATAATGACTAGAGCATCTCTAAAAACTCGGTTAGATTTTTAGAGATGCCTCATTAGCAAAGCTAATAACGAGTTTTTTTTTTGATAAATCTTTGCATTATTATGACTTAGCAAAAAACACCGCAAAATAAATCTAAGGAAAACCGGTGAGCAAAGCTCACCACCAAAAGCTGGGGTTTTTAGAGGTTCCCTATATTCTGTAATTTGGATACGGCTGTTCATGTATTCCTTTTTTATATACTATACTTGAATTTTGAGAGAAACCGATTTATATTTATAAAAGAGGTTTAAATATGCCGCAGTTGTCATTATACGTTACACAAGATCAATTTCTCAAAATCGAAAAGAAGCCCACGCAGAAAAAATGTCGCTTTCAAAATGGGTTGTAAATAAAATTATGGAAAGAATAGAACCTCAGTATCCAGAGGGATGAGCAGATTTGTTTGATTCCGTCTCAGATGATACATTTAAAAGACCTGAACAGCCAAGAGTTGAAGTTCGAGAGGCTTTCTAATGTATTTCGTCGATTCAAATACTTGCATTTATTTTATAAATGGAAAATATCCATCTGTAAGAGAGAAGTTCTGAGCAATTTCGCCAAAAGAAATAAAAATTTCTACAGTTGTAAAAAGTGAAGAGAACGGGGATGTCATTGCCCTTTATTAGTATGCGGGATTGGAGGAGTGTTGAATGAAAAAGTATATTTGCCTTTTTCTTGCTACTGTAGTGTGTATGAACCTTTTTGCAAAAGGCGTTCAGGATCATACGCAATGGATTAATCATGTTATTTCGGGTGAGGTTTCACATTCCGATTCGATCAAGCGGATTCATATACAAAATTGCTACACGGTACTAACGGTTAAAACAGTGCCGGATATTACCAGTATTCAGTACAAGGTAAGAGGTATTCCCGATGCTTTTATCACGATAAGAAATATAGACGGTGAGTTTGATATTACTGAAACCGATATGTTTCCTCATAAAAAAAGACGCACAAAAAGAACAGTTGATGCAGAAATGGAAGTGCTTATTCCGCAGGCATTGAAACTTGAAAAAGTAGAGATAAAAGCGGCATTAGGCGATGCGGTGGTAGAAAGTCTTACCTCCGATATGTTTCTATTTCATGGTAGTATCGGTAATGCCGCTATAGAAGATATGCAGTGTACCTCTGTTGAGTTGCACACTTCTGTAGGAAATGTAGTATTTGAAAATAGTTCTTGCAAGGATTTGTTAGTAAAGGGCGGTGTAGGAAATACTACGGTTAAAAAAATTACGTGTACAAATGCAGAACTGACAGGGTCTGTCGGAAAAATAAAAGTTGAAGAATTGATCTGTGGTGAGCTTCGCTTGGAAGGCGGTGTAGGCAAAGTTACGGTAACAGAAACGAATGTCGAAAAAAAAGGCAGTGTTGTAGGCAGTGTAGGTGCTCTCATTTTTTCAAACTGTGTACTGCAAAATACCAATATAAAAGGTGGTGTAGGAACGTTGTCTTTTGCGGGTATTTTAAAAGGCGAGTGCTTTATCAAATCAAGTGTAGGAAAGTTCGCTTTTACCATTAATGCACCTGCAAGCAGCTATAAAATAGCGGCTGATGAAAAGCCGCGTACGCTCAGGGATGTTTCGATCAGCGGCTTCGATTTTGAAAATATTTTCTATGGAAATCAGGACGCTGAAAATATCTTACATTTACACTCAGGTATTGGGAAAATCAATATCCGATTCTCCGATCCTGCATAATGCGGTGCAATGCAGTGTTTGTAAACGAGGGATGCAGCTATGACATATACGCAGTGGTATAGTTCTCCGTTGGGCAAGATGCTGCTGGCTGCGGACAACGTAGGGTTGAGCGGCGTGTGGTTTGACGGCGAAAAATATTTTGCTTATCATCTTGAAAAGCAGTATGAAGAAAAAGAAAACCCGTTTTTACAGCAAACAAAACGCTGGCTTGATATGTATTTTTCCGGAAAAGAGCCGGATTTTACTGTGCCGCTCCATTTTATCGGAACAGACTTTCAAAACGAGGTATGGCAAATACTCTGTACTATTCCATATAGTCAAACGGTAACCTACGGTGAAATCGCAAAACAGATTGCGGCAAAGCGCGGTATAGCTCGTATGGCTGCACAGGCGGTAGGCGGTGCTATCGGGCGAAATAACATTTCCATCATTGTGCCGTGTCATCGAGTTATTGGAGCGAAGGGCGACTTAACCGGTTATGCGGCAGGTCTTGACAAAAAAATAAAGCTGCTGTTGTTGGAAAAGATTAAACTTGTTCGATAATTGTATTTTCGAACAAGATGTAACCTTTGAAAACTGTTGTATGTATAGAGTTTTTACAGGTTTGCCGTCAACAGTGATGTGCAAGATTTGGGCATCGACAATACTCAAAACGGGTTTCTGCGGAATCCCTGTATCTGCTTGCAGAACGCATTGCAATTATCTTTTGGTTTGGGTAGACTAGTCATTTATGAAACATATTTCCAGTAGAATAGTAGTGTATACGGCAGCATATTGTGCCGTTTTTTTTAGTATTTTTGTGCTTCAGTTTACAAAAGGAAAAACATTTTCGGCAACAGCCGGAGCAATGTATATTTCGGGCCGATATGAGATTTCTGAAACAGGAGAGAAAAAACCCCTGCTTCCCGTGCATATTACAGCAAACGGCATTGATTTTTATGCAGATGATCAAAATCCTTTGTATGCAGTATATAAAAAAACGGATACAAGCAATGAGCCTACTCAAGTGCAGCAAATTCCTCTTACCATACAATTATATACACTTGAGAACGGTGTTTTTACGCTGGACTGTTCCAACGGTGTGCGGATTTTATTTGAATCGATAATCGAAAAAGATATACAAGCAGTCAATATACAGGTCGTATTTTCTGAAGAAGTTTCTTCAGAAATTGAGAATATCCTCATTCCATGGAAATTAACACAAAATGCAAGCATTGAGCGGTCTTCGGGGCTTATTCTTGTCAATACCGGTAAAGATCACTATACGTTTACCGGTAACTTCGGGATCGGAAATTCCAGCGATTTCACTAATAGCGAAGAGATTCCTCACCTCGCATTAGAAAGAGCAGAGCCGTTTGCATCGTATAAAACATATACCCCCTTTCAAGGTGTTGACATCAACGGTATCGCATCTATGGAGCGTGCTTCATTAGAAACGTATACACAAGCAATTACCGATTATAACAGGGGGGTACTTAGTGCGGCAATGGCAGCATATACCTCAAAAAAAATAACAGAATCGCTTGCAGCTGCATACTGCGCTGAAATGGGGCAACGCGGAATGCTCGCATCTGCTTTAAAAAATATACCCGGGCAATCATTACCGAAAGCAATAAAGACGTATCTTACTAATCCATTTTATAATAGCTTACAAAATACACATAGCGGGCTGATTGGTACTCGTAACAACAAAGCAAGGCGGATTTTAGGCTTTATTGCTACTGAAAATACAGAGGTATTTGAGGAAAAAAATATATTGCCCTTTCTTATAAATGAAGGGAACCTAGAAAACATTGAAGAACTTTTTAAATTTGCGGGGCGACTCACTGTTTCGTCGTTAAGTATTGAGCAAGCAGCAGGCATTATTGCATTCTGGCTTGATTGTTTATACTATTATCCGCAAAAACAGATAATTCCCGAAGAAGTAATTATTGAATGTGAGAAAAAAATCACTGATGCGCTGCATCTTATCGATGAATCATTGTATCTTAGTGAGGATGGTATAAAAGTATATACAATACCTGTATGTACGATTGCACATACATTGATACGCTACGGCAAACAGCGCAATGCTGCTTTACAAGCCGTAGGGCGTATGCTGATAACATCAATACTCGCAACACAAGACGCAACTGCAAATGTTCCTGCTTCATTTACACTTTCAGGTAATACGGTAACAGGACAAACGGTAGAGGCGGATAATGAACTACTTGATGCAGCAAGTCTCTACACTGCTATTAATCCTGATAATACATGGTATCCGCATGAAAAATCCCTTGCAGACAAGGCAGCACCGGGAATATGGGCATGGACGTGTGCTCAAGATATTGAAGTGCTGGAATATACACCGAAACTACTAACGATTAAAGTACGTTTTCCCCGTGAATCGTCGCATTATATGACCTTACATGGTATTCCTCCTTTTTATCGTATAGAAATGTACGGCATTGCATTCCGTAGCGATGCGCATTTTGAATCTTATAATTCTTCAGGTTATGCGTATCATGCCAATTCAAAAACGCTTTTCTTAAAAATGCGCCATAAGGAAGAGTATGAAATAATCCGGTTATTTTTGGGGAATCGCTCGTAATGGGAGCAGTATGGAATAGGTGTCAAAAATATGGCATTGCCTTTCTATGATAGAACACCCTTTCCAGCCGGTGTTTGCAAACGGAGCAAAAGCGTATCAAATGTGCATTCAGTGTTTGAGGCAAAGGCGGGATTAAATGCAGAGGGCTTTAATTGGATGTAGCTCGGCGTGGTGTATACCCTGCCCCAATATCACAATAGGGGGGGGGGGGGGGCTTGCTTGCCGCTGCCCTCGCCGGTGCACTTATTCAAAAATGCCTACCAGCAAAGCATGGTATTGCACTGTTGGTAAAAAAATAATACTGTCGCACTACGGGTATATACAAAGCTGGGGTTTTCACTTTGCGGCAGCTTCCGAATGTGCTATTAGGGAAACTCTAAAAACTTCCGTTTTTGGATAGCCCCACGTTAATGAATCCCTTACAGAACAAACCGATAGGCTTGCAGTTTTTAGAGGTTCCTAATAAAAAACCGAATTACACAGGGTATACTACAAAGGCATATTGCAGCATACCCATGCACAATCACAAACTATGGAGACTGCCGTACTCATTACGGCATATTTGCATTGTGAATGCTGGTGCAATCCGGTAATTTTTAGAGTGTTTATATTTTGTATTTTTACATATCCCCATAAGAGACAGCTGCCGGGCAGACATTGTCAGGCAGCTGCGGGCTTATATACCCTTGGGGATTTTCCAAGAGCATTTGGTTGCTTTTTCTGTTACTTTTCTGTTACGTTAATATCAACTTTATCAAAGGTATATTTTGCTTGTGCAGCAGCGTCTTTAAGCTCAATGCTTACCTTGCTTTTATCACTTGAGACAGTAACTTTGAGCATAGTCTCTGCTGTATCAGTATTTTTAAAGCCGGTTACTGCACCATTGAGTAAAACCTTTGAAGTGTCAAGGTTTGCTTTGTGACCGTTTTCCAGTTCTACTGAGTAAGGACTTGCGGTGCCTGTTAAGTTTTTACCGTCAACAGTTACTTTTGCAGCATTGAAAGCTAATGCTGTTTTGCTGCCTGTTCCGCCTTGAGCTGTTTTTTCTGTTACGTTAATATCAACTTTATCAAAGGTATATTTTGCTTGTGCAGCAG
>JBQMYN010000073.1:0-11858 GCA_052173475.1 Treponema sp. | reverse complement strand
TCAACAATGGTTTCTTCCTGATTTGGCGCTTTTTACAAAACTCGAAATTTGACCTGATAGTAATGCATTTGTGTAAGCTGCTATACGGTTCTCCGCTCTTAAAATCAGCCGTGTACATCTTTGCCCAGTAGAACATATTAGGGGGACTTTTCTTTTTTTTCGATAAAAATAAAAGTCCCCCTATAACCCCCAAAAGAAAAACGGCGACTTAGGGTTCCACCCTAAGAACCCGCCTTGGTTCAAATGGCTTGTTCTAAAAAAAGCTGAGCAGTTAAGCTTTTTGCACAACAAAGTTTCAGAACCGCCATGGATGGCGGTGGTTATAACAGAAACGATGTTTCGGCTACTGCCGAAACTCGTTCTTTCAATCGTACACGGACGTACGATTGAAAGAATAGCGTAATCATTTGTGAGCGTTATCTGTATTTCATCTTCCATATCTGTAGAAAGTATAGGACATCAGTGTATAAAATACAATACCAACGTAGTGCTGGGGAGCAATACCAGCGGATGCATTGCGGGGACAACTAGTTAACGCAGAACCCTAGTACTCTTTTCCTTTTTCACTGTAAAATTTAAAAGATACTCTGTACAGAGTTCCTGTATTTATAGTATTATCACTCGCTTTATTTTGTTGGCTTGAGCTAATTAAAGAGTTATATATGATAAATCAAGATGCGGATTCTGTTCCGCCGCCAATTCCAAAAGTAATTCGTATATGCGAATTATTAACAAATACAGCATGGGCTATTACTACTATCATACTTGTGTTATTTTTGCATGGTATGCAAGGACTCTTATCTTTGTTTTCTCTTAAAACATTTATTGTATTGGTGATAATTTCAATTGCCGATCCTTTTTTAAAACCGAAGCTCTTTTTCCCCACAATTATTAATTGGCGGGAAAATCCTGAGAAAGCTCAAAAATACATTCTAAAATATAGCCGTATACAACTGGGTGTTCCCTTTTTATTAACTATTTTCGTATTGAGTGTTATTATTCCGCTTCTCTATCCGCAGGCAGAACAAGTATCACAAAGAATTTATTTTGGATTTCTTGTAGCAGGTAATGCATTTTTGTACGGTACAATGATTGGTAGTTTAGGAATTAGATATTTTGAACGGTGGTCTCTTTTTGTACCGCTGCAAGGAGATTTTACCAGTTACCCGATTACTGTTAGAGTTTCCATTGTCTGCTTTTTTTGTACCGCATCATCATGTCTTTTAGCAACAGCACCGTTGATATATCATACAGGATCATTTACGCTATCCGCCTTGATGCCTGTTATTGGAATGGGGCTGTATGGCACCCTTCTTGCGGTTATTAATATCTTTTTAACCGCACGATCTTCTGCACACCGTATGGTCATTATGCAAAATGCAATGAAAGCTCTTGCTGCAGGAAACTACCGTCAGCAATTTATTGCTGATGTAGATGTTCGTGATGAAATGGGGCTGCTCATTAATGATTTTAATACATTTTTAACTTTTAATAAATCATTTTTGAAAGACCTTGATACAAATGTACATAACTCAAATGCTGTTGCTGATACTTTGTATACAGATATGCACACTACTTCAAAAATTTTGCAGCAAATAGACGGTAGTATTATTTCTGTTAACACTAATATGCAGAATCAGGAAGCACATTTATTAGAAACACAAAAAACATTGCATGATATTGTTAATAATATTGAAAATTTAGATAAGCATATCGAACTTCAGGCGGGGAAAGTTTCTGTATCGGCATCTGCAATTGAACAAATGGTTGCAAATATTCAATCAGTTACACAGATACTAGAAAGAAATTCACAGTCAATTAGTACGCTGGAAAGTAAAACTGGTAATACTGTCAAAATTAGTGAAGCATCCGCTGCACGTACACAGAAAATAGCAGAATCTTCTGAAGGGCTGCTTGAAGCATCGAATGTTATTCAGCATATTGCCAGCCAGACAAATTTACTTGCAATGAATGCAGCAATAGAAGCAGCCCATGCCGGAGAAAGCGGCAAAGGATTTGCAGTTGTTGCTGATGAAATTCGTAAACTTGCAGAAGAAGCGGGCAGTCAAGGCAAGGCAATTTCGGTAGTTTTAAAAGATTTGCAAGTTGAAATTGCAAAAATAGCGGAAGAATCACAAATTATTTATGGAGAGTTCGGCGAAATTTCTCAACTTGCTACAGCCGTGCGGGATCAAGAAGCGGTAATTATGAATGCCATGCAGGAGCAAAATCAGGGTAGTGCCCAAGTATTGACTGCAATGCAAGAAATTACACAAATTACTGCTAACGTAAAAAGCAATTCAGAAAAAATGCTGCTTAGCAACACTGAAATTAGTAATGGAATGAAGCAGCTTTCAGAAAGTGCCCAAAGCGTTAATACCGATATGCAAAATATCAATACCGGAACAGAGCGGATTACTGAAGCTGTAAATAATGTTATTGACATGACTGAAACAAATAAGCAGTCTGTTTCGGCAATTTTAAATCATCTTGAAAAGCTGCATTATGATAAGGAAAGTCAGTGTCATTAAATTGTACAGAAATTAATACTATTTTAGATGAATTAGCTTTGGAGGGGTATTATATCCAGAAAATAGTACAGCCATCCTATTCAATTATGGTACTCCACTTGTATAAGACCCGTCCGCTTGCACTGCTGATATGTCTTGAAGGCGGTGCTTGCCGCTTGCATGAAACACGGCAGCGGATTCCAAAGTTTGATAAGCCGCTCCGTTTTATGGAACTTCTGCGTTCACGAATCCGCGGAGCAAAGATTATCCGTGCCGAGCAGCTTAATAATGATAGAATTGTCCGCCTTGTACTCGAAACTTCGGGCGGGCGTTTGCATTTGTATATCCGCCTTTGGAGCGGAGCGGCAAATATCATTCTTACCGAACCTGCCCCGCCTGATACAAATAGTGTAGACCTTGTTTCTTATACCGCTGAAAGAGAGCTTATCATTGATGCATTTTACCGCCGTCCTGCCCGCAATGAAATAAGCGGAGCTTATTGGAGTATTCCTGAGACATATACTCCTGCAAAAACATACACAGTCCGTCCGTATAACACTGATATAAGTTTTAATGAGGCTATTGACCAATGGTATGCCCAAAAAGCTCCGGTGTTGTCTTTGGAATCGCTGCGTGCCGAAGCAGAGCGGTTTTATGCAGTAAAACTAGAAAAAATATCCCTTGCATTAGAAAAACTTGAACATAAAAAGCAAACATTTTTGCATGCAGATCAGCTTAAGCATCAAGGTGATTTGTTGTTAGCGTATTCTTACAGTATTCCCGCGGGTGCTGCTTTTGCTGAACTTGAAGACTATACACACAGCGGTAGTACGGTACGGATTGCGCTGGATCCGCATAAAACTGCACAGGAAAATGCAGCTTCTTATTATGGGCAGTATAAAAAAGCTGTTTCCGGTTTAGCAGCCCTAACGGACGATATTGCTGCACTACAGCAACAACAAAAACAGCTTGAAGAAGAACTCGCTGCAATCCGCACCGAAGAGAATCCGCACATTATTGATAAACTGCTGCGGAAAAAGAAAATTCCTGCACAGCAAAAGCAGGCAGCACAAGGCAAGGAACGTCCCGGGCTGGAATTTTATTATCAGGACTGGACACTGTTTGTTGGAAGAACTGCTGCAGAAAATGATGAACTGCTGCGTCATCATGTACGCGGAAAGGACATGTGGCTGCACGTACGGGATTATTCAGGCGGATATGTGTTTATAAAAAACAAAGCAGGAAAAAGCATTCCGCTGCCGGTACTTATCGCAGCAGGAAATCTTGCTGTCTTTTATTCAAAAGCACGGAAAAATGAGCAGGCCGATTTATACTATACCGCTGTTAAAAATCTTCGCAGAGCTAAAAATGCTCCTAAGGGAACAGTATTGCCTGCGAATGAAAAAAATTTATCAATTCGCCTTGATCCGGCTATTCTAAAAAAGCTTGAGCAATCACGTATGTAAATATCTATAAAAATCTATCGAGTGTTTTTATGAGCATATCGTTCATATTAGAAAGTAATTCCTCTTTTATTTCATTTTGCCCATTTCTTACTATATTAAATATATCGACAATAAGAATATGCTCTACATAATTGATATTTCTTGTACATTTACAAAAAAGCATATCCAATATGAGGTGCTTTCTGGATATGAACAAATGCCATATACAGGGTCATATTGCCGTATTCAGCATACTTACCAACTATGTCTTGAAGAACTTGTTTCTATTGTTGAAACTGAAAAAATGCAGCATATTTTAAAGCATTTCATATCTTTTATGGAGTAAGAGCATGAGAGTTTTACAACCGCTGATCCGGAAATACCGGTTAGAAAGTGCCTTTGTGGTACTCGTTACAACGCTGTGTAACATCTGTGCCTTACTCTACCATTTTTATTATAAAAATATGATTGATGCATTAAGCACTCATAATACACATGAAACGTACCGCTGGCTGATTACCGTTGCCGTTTTGCAGACCAGTACGGAATTATTAACATTCTTTATATACGATTATTATTTAAAAGTGTTTAAAATAAAAATTGCACAGGACGTAAAAGCATCAGTATTCCGCCGCTTGTTTTCTTTTCCGTTTCATACGTCCCGCAGTTTAGACACCGGTATGCTTACGGTTATTCTTTCCGAAGATACTGCTGCGATCGGCGATTATACTGCATTGTATTATTTTATACTTTTCGGTAATACGGTACGGTTTGTGATTACCTACTATCTATTATGGCAGCTCGACCCGTTTATTTCCCTCTTTGTGCTGTGTACCGTGCCGCTGTACTATGTACTTGCCCGTTTTAGTTTTCAACATATCAAGGAAGCAGCGGCACAAGAGCGTACTGCAAGCGACACCGTTGTACAGTGCTTTCTTGATTATGTTTCAAATCTTAAAACCGTCAAGGCAGCCTCGTTGGAAACCATACTAACTGAACGCTTTAATACGGAGCTGGATCGGCATTTTTGTGCGCAGCGGCACTTATTACGCTGGAACAGTGTGATGTTCTTTATCCGCAATTTTTTACACAGTTTTCTTCCTCTTATTATTGTCGGACTGTGTGTGTACCGGATATTACTGGGCTCTATCACCATTGGTACACTATTTGCAATAAGCGGATTTATCAGTGCTGTCTATTTGCCTGTTGGAGAACTTTTATATTTTATGTCGATGCGTCATAATTTACAGCCGGTACTGGATCGGACAAAAGACTATCTTAGCGAGAGGGCTCCGCTGCTTGCCGATAAACGGATTATTATTGCCGGCAATAGTGCGGACTCTCGCGATGGCAGTATTGCCGGCAGCAGCTCCCGCAGTACCACCGCAATTGCCGTTGAAAATATGAGCTACACGTATGATGATACACCTGTATTTAACTGCATCAGTTTTACGGTACAGGGGCATGGACTGTACCTTGTTGAAGGTGCAAACGGAAAGGGAAAAACAACCTTATTCAATATCTTGTCGGGACTATATACCGACTACAGCGGAGAAATCAGGCTTACCGTTTCCGATACCGCCATTCAGCCGATTGCGTACATGATTCAAGAAAACCAGCTCTTTGAACACGCCTCGTACCGTGAAAACCTTACCCTTTTCGGTGCTGATGAGCCGGTTGTGATGCCCGATACGGTGCATCATTTTTTTGAACAAACTGCAGAACGGCAGAATGGGTATTCCGGCGGTGAAAAACGGCTTTGCCTATTCTTGCGGACAATCAGCCGGAAAGCACATATTTACCTTTTTGATGAACCGCTTGAAAATCTTGATACCGCAATGCGGGATTATGTTATCAGCACCATTCGGCAGCTTGCACAAACCAAGCTGGTACTCGTTATCTCACATGGAAACGATTTTGACGACGGACACGGAGATATCCGGCATCTTGTACTCTAGTGTTCCATAATGTTGCGGTACAGGACCCATTGAGAACGAGGCTAGCGTACAACACTGCTGCCGTGCGTTTGTAGTTCTCTATTCGGATAGGCTTTCTGCTTTTAATCCGGTCAGCAGGGTTTCAATATCCATTAAAAGTAACTATTTGCACATAAACGGGATTGCCTTACAGTGTATTGGAACTTTCATGGCAGGGGTATTGCTTCGATCTTCTCGTCAATATAGGACTGGATATCGTTATGCCCACTCAGATACCTGCATTGCAGCAACAACAAAAACAGCTTGAAGAAGAACTCGCTGCAATCCGCACCGAAGAGAATCCTCACATTATTGACAAACTGCTGCGGAAAAAGAAAATTCCTGCACAGCTTTTTATTCAAAAGCACGGAAAAATGAGCAGGCCGATTTATACTATACCGCTGTTAAAAATCTTCGCAGAGCTAAAAATGCTCCTAAGGGAACAGTATTGCCTGCGAATGAAAAAAATTTATCAATTCGCCTTGATCCGGCTATTCTAAAAAAGCTTGAGCAATCACGTATGTAAATATCTATAAAAATCTATCGAGTGTTTTTATGAGCATATCGTTCATATTAGAAAGTAATTCCTCTTTTATTTCATTTTTTAAAGAAGAACACTCCGTTGTCTCGTGATTTTTAAACAATTCGTATGCCTCTATTTGTAATGCTGCTGCAATTTTTTCAATAAAATGAATTGACGGAAATCTCCGTAGGGTTTCTATTTGTCCGATATAGCAGGTGTCTGTGTTGCATAATTCAGCAAGCTGTTCTTGCGTGATATGTTTTTCTATGCAGAATAAATTAGTTATCATTTTTGGTTTACTGGCTGCATTTTCTGCAATTATTGAGGGTTTCCTTGCCGTTCAGACCGCACGTAAAGCCGTAGTTGAAAAGGTTACAACGCATCTTATTGACAAAGCAGAAGATACTGCGGTAGTTCTTGATGGACGGATAACTGCATTTATTCAGTTTCTCGAAGGAATTGCCCGAATGCCTATGTTAAGCGATGCTTCCATATCAAATACGGATAAAGTGCTGCTGCTTCAAAAAGAGGCTGGATTTTCTTCTGATATTATTGAATTAAATTTTAGCGATCTTAATGGTACTGTTTATAGCATTGATGGAGATGCTCATATTGGTGATCGCGAGTGGTTCCAAACGGCACGGAGCGGAAAGCAGTTTATTTCTGAGCCAATTAATTCGGCAACGACACAAAAACTCATCCAAGTTATTTCTCTTCCGGTATATGATAATAACCGTCAAATTGTCGGCGTTTTAAGTGCTGATATTGATGGTTTATGGTTATCTAACCAAATTAACGATATTGTTATCGCTCAAACTGGTAATTGCTATATAATGAGCAATACTGGTGTTATTATTGCTGATAAAGATACTGATTTGGTTAAAAACCAATCAAACATTATTGAACAAGCGAAAACAAACATTGCTCTTACTTCGAGTGCTGTCTTTTTAAAGCATGTTTTAGATACGGATAAAAGAGATATAGGCTATTACACATATCAAGGCACCGCCTACATATCCTCTTTTGCCGCAATGAAAACAGCAAATTGGAATGTTATTATTCGTGCCCCTGTCAACGAATTTATGGGAACCGTTGATGATTTACGCAATCAAATGTTCATAATCGGGGCGGTCATTTTAGTAATAGCACTTGCTGTTACGTTTTTTGTTGCCCGTGCAATGGTAAAACCTATCACTGTTGTGGTTACGGCTCTGAAAGATATTGCCCAAGGCGAGGGAGATTTAACCGTGCGGCTACACCGGTACGGTAAACCTTTCCGGAGGTTATATGACATATAAAGCGGTACAAAATGAGCTGTTGCAGCTGACCGGTTCTTGAAAAGAAAAAGCATCCGCATTAAAAATGCTGATAACGCGCATCTAAATCTAAGGAAATCGTCCAAAAACTAAAATTTTT
Organism: Treponema sp.; assembly: GCA_052173475.1. GTDB lineage: Bacteria > Spirochaetota > Spirochaetia > Treponematales > Treponemataceae > Treponema. The sequence continues at coordinate 3,988 of JBQMYN010000073.1, read as the reverse complement.
GGACAGATCCAATACCACTTAAAACCACTGAAGTTTTTGGACAGCCCCATGTCCGCGAGTGCTAAACCGCAGCTGAACAATGCGCAGCATTGTCCAGCACAACATCGTATTTCGAGATACCTCGTTCAGAAACGGAAGTTTTCGAACAGGTTTATTGTAATTTGTTACGGGTGCTTCTTGCACCACTCCTTCCACTGTTCTTCACCCTTATCTAAGGTTGTTATACTGTCGATATAAATATTTTCCGGTTTGCTAAGATCATAATTGAACATATACGCTTGATTTTTTTCCGGTTCATTATAAATATCTCCGAGGTATCTTACGCCATACGGATACAGAACCGGTTCCTTTAAATTCGACTCTGCAATATAGAGGCAGACGATATTATCATCTTCATCATACGCTGCACCCCAGCACGTTACGGCATGCTTGTACTGTTTTTGTCCCTTGCCTCCTTGCCAAAAAAGCCCTATTGCCCGCTTTTTTTCAAATGCTGTGTTCATAATTTGTTCAAATTCTGCTTTTGTTTCACACCGCTCAATAGTAATAGGCTTTGTATCAAATGTGAACACATCATCGAACAGTGCAAACTGGTGTGTTTTGCTGAGCTTTTTTCCATTCGGTCTTTTATAGAGATACCATGTAAGTCCATCCTCTATATAGCCTCCTTGCGGCTGATTGTGCGTGTACGCTCTAAAATTATTCGCTATAGTGCTTTTTTTGCCTTCTTCCGTATCCTGTAACCCCCTGATATACGTATGTTCATACAAAGGAAGCCTGTCAGGTGCGATTGCTGTTTTTTCCTTATACAGAGTAATCATGTCTTTATTTTGTTCAAACCACCAGTGCAGCATATTGGATGCCGTTTTTGCCCAACATTGGCTGCCGTCATGTCCTTGCTTGTTTAATGTTTCCCCGTTCAACTCTTTTATTAAATAATAATCACTTGGCTGCCCGGAATATTGCAGCGTGTACAATTTCCGTGCGTTATAAAACTTCGTTTTGGTTGTTTCTTTCCATTTAAACACAAATGATTGAGCGTAATTTTCCCCTGTAGCGACACCGTCTTGTTTTATCGCTACTTTCTCTTTGTCCGCTTCATCAGGTTCGCCTATCCCATCAACCCATTTGTAATGGATAACAGGATTCTCATTCCTTTTTTGAATAATACTCACCGTCAGGTCGTTCCCCTTAGAATCTTTCACGTAGGTTTTTTCGGTGTTATTCCAAAATTTTATGTATGCCCGTCTATCCCAAACGGTTTTATTTTTTTCGCAGATAAGTGAAATGACATCTGTATCGGGATTTGTGCGAGAACTTATTTTCGGTGTGCCGGTAATCCACGGCAGTTTCGGTGAAGTCAATCTCGGCTCATAGTCTAATTTTCCATCTATTGTTTTTACGGTAAACGTGTATTCGGCGGCATCACTGTTAAGCATAACAGCCGTCTGCGATTCATAGCGGATGCTCGGTTTTTGCTTAATGGTAAGTTCAATCGTTTTTCTAACCGTTGGAGCTGCCTTTGCCGTAATGATGATAGTTGCCGATCCTGCTTTCTTTGCTTTTACCGTCCCTTTTTCCTCATTGAGGATTTCGATGTTATCAGGAGTAGTTGTACTATATACGAGGGTCTTATCCTCGGTTGTATTATCGGGCTTTACTGCCGCCGTGAACGAAAAGGTATCATTTACATACAGCATATTGGATGCTGGCACGGTGTAGTCAATATCGTTAATCGTAATGGGAGCAGAGGGCGGCACGGGCTGAGTCTCCTCAGTCTTTTGCTTTACGGTGATTGTAATCGTTTTTCTAACAGTTGGACATGCCTTTGCTGTAATGATAACAGTTGCCGAGCCTGCTTGTTTTGCTCTTACCGTTCCCGTTTCCGCATTGAGGATTTCTATCAGATCGGGAGCCGTTGTACTATACACGAGGGTTTTATCCTCGGTTGTATTATCAGGCTTTACTGCCGCCTTGAACGAAAAAGTATCGTTGACATACAGCATATTGGACGGTGGCGCAGTGTAGGCAATGTCATCAATCTTAACGGGCGCAGGAGCCGGTGCGGGCTGAGTCTGCTCAGTCTTTTGCTTTACGATGATTGTAATCGTTTTTGTAACAGTTGGAGATGCCTTTGCTGTAATGATCACGGTTGCCGATCCTGCTTGTTTTGCTCTTACCGTTCCCGTTTCCGCATTGAGGATTTCGATGTTATCAGGAGTAGTTGTACTATACACGAGAGTTTTATCCTCGGTTGTATTATCGGGCTTTACTGCCGCCTTGAACGAAAAAGTATCGTTGACATACAGCACATTGGACGGTGGCGCAGTGTAGGCAATGTCATCAATCTTAACGGGCGCGGGCTGAGTCTCCTCAGTCTTTTGCTTTACGATGATTGTAATCGTTTTTCTAACCGTTGGAGCTGCCTTTGCCATAATGGTGATAGTTGCCGATCCTGCTTTCTTTGCCGTAATCAGTCCTTTATCATCTACTGATGCAATGTCTTGAGCATTCGAACTATAAAGCAGCTTTTTATCTGCCGCATTCTCAGGTGTTGCTCTTGCATTAACAGAACAAGTTGCACCGGATACGAGCGAAATCGGTTGCGTAGGAAGGTCGGGAGAAAGTGTTATACCGGTAACGGGGATACGGGGGGAATAGTTTGCCTTACAAGACAAAAGTAGAAAAGCTATACACACTGCACAAGCAGTAAGCCGTAATATTTTCATATAATCCTCCAAAATTAATCCTCCAAAATTAAGGAAGAGAGGGTTTCACCAGTGCAACGCATCGGGGAACTTGCTATTTAATTCTCTGCAGCCGCCGAACATCTTAGTTTTTTATCGGCTGCACTCAATGTATACAAATTAAACGAATTTCTGTCAACTGTCCGGGAGGATAGTACCAGGGATTCCGCATTAAAAATCTGGTGGATATATTGATGATTGTCTTTCTTGGGCTAGTGTGCGGATATAAAAGCATAGAAGATATAACTTCGGCAGCCATCATCAAACACTATACATCCATGTATAATGTTTGATGGCGAATTTTGCTAAAGACAAAATATCGCTGCTGCTATACCCACCGCCATCCTTGGCGGTTTCGTTAACCGATGAGTTTGCCTTTCGGTAAACATATTCCAGAAAATGAAGTATTGGCGATTGATGGGAAAACTATCAGAGGTTCCGAATATGCACCGGCAGACGAAGATAAAATGGCTCATAAAGCCGCTCATGTTGTTTCTGCTTGGGCGCATTCACTCGGCGTGTGTTTCGGGCAGGTGAAAACAGAAGAAAAATCAAATGAAATTACCGCTATTCCTGAACTTCTGGATCTGTTAGACTTAAAAGGGATGATTGTTACTATAGACGCGATGGGTTGTCAGAAAAAAATAGTTGAGAAAATAGCAGAAAAGGAAGCAGAGTATGTCATTTCTCTGAAAGGAAATCAGCAATCGAAGCACAACGACGTAAAAGAATTTTTTGACTTTGAAAACGCCCATCAAACACAACCTCTTATCAATACGGCAGGCGGCTATTTTTACCGGTTTGAAAATATCTCGCTTAAATTACAAGGTACAGCTATTTTGCAGAATACAACCATAACGCTACCGATTTCCGAATGCTGTTGTTTTGCAGGGCTTTCCGGTCAGGGGAAAAGCAGTATTGTGAATATGCTAACCGGTTTGTAGCAGCCGGATTCTGGTATACTCTTTTTTTTGAATGCGGATAACAATGTAAATAGAATATCTCTACTGGAGAAAATGGCAGTATTTTCCCAACATGCAGAGATTTTTAATCTCAATAAGCTAATCGTTTTTTCCTTTCAACTGCCGACAAGCGATCGGCTGGTTCCAAGCAACAGCAGTGTTTCGATCGCCCAAACTTGCGTCCAAAAATTGACACGGATTTTAGTGGCTGAAAAACGCCGCGAGGGGCTGTCCAAAAACTGAAAGCCTATCGGCTTTTTCTGTAAGGAAATGATTGAT
>JBQMYN010000072.1:0-11941 GCA_052173475.1 Treponema sp. | reverse complement strand
CGGCTTGTACCTCATTTGTTACCGCATTAATTGTTTTAATTGCACCGAGTACCTCGCGGCTGCCGTTCTCTTGTTCTTTCATCGCTTCCATCAGCCGACTACTCATATCTTTTACTTGCTCGGATAGACTAAATATTGCATTGAATTTTTCTCCTGCCGTTTTAGACGAAGCTGAGAGAGTTTCAATTTCGCCTGATAAAGTTTTCAGTGTTGCCGTAATAGTTTTACCTTGTACACTCGATTCTTCGGCTAACTTTCTGATCTCATCAGCGACGACAGCAAAGCCTTTGCCCGCCTCTCCTGCATGAGCTGCTTCAATCGCAGCATTCATCGCGAGTAAGTTTGTTTGACTTGCAATGTGCTGAATAACATTACTTGCTTCCAATAAGCCCCCCGACTCTTCAGCTATCTTTTGCGTTACAGATGTAGAAGCGGCTATTGTTTCTTTGCCGTCGGCGGTGGCTGTTGCAAGATGTTTAATCGTGTCATTCGTTTTATCAAGGGTTTGGGTGATGGAAGCGATATTTGCTGCCATTTCTTCCACCGCACTGGACGATTGCGCAACGCTGGCGGCTTGGTTTTCAATACTGCTATTAAGCTGTTTAATCGTTCTGATAATTTCTTCCACCGTAGCAGCAGTTTCGCTAACGCTTGCCGCTTGGGTGAGGGCTTGCTGTTTTACCCCATCGATATTCGCACTCATTGCAGACTATCTTATGACCCCGGTTTTGATTTATGTAACTCAACCGTTTTCAAAAAAACAGGAATCCCGACAGGTATCCCGATAGGCTCATTTTGAAGAGGGTACGATGAGTCTCTTAGTATACAGGTATGCTTGTTTTTAACATGAAGTATCGTTTGTTACGGCGGAAAGTGATTGTAGGCGGTGTTATTGCCGTATTATCGCTTCTGCCGTTGTACGCGCATCCGCACCTGTTTATTACTGCGCAGGTTGAATTTGTATGGGACGATACAAGGCTTTTGGGTGCGTATCAAACATGGATTTTTGATCGATTCTTTAGCAGTGATATTATACAAGGCTTTGATGAAGATAATGACGGAAAATTCAGTCCTGCAGAAGTCAGGGATGTGTATGAAAATGCCTTTTTGCATATAAAAAACTATTACTATTTTACGTTTATACGAGAAGGAGAGAAAAGGACAAATCCAAGTACCGTGAGCCGGTTTTCCGTATCGAATAACGATGGTATTGTATCATACCGGTTTTATACCGATCTATCGGCATATAAAAGCCGCTCATTGCATTTTGCGGTATATGATTATACGTTCTATTGCGATTTTCGATATAAAAAAGAAAATCCGGTGTTGTTTACAGGGCATGGAAACAGTATAAAACCACAGTATGCTATCACTCAAAATAAAAACTATCCGGTATATTATGATCCTTTTGACACAGGCGATATGACGACTGTATATTATCGCTGGAAGCCCGGTCTCGAAGTATACTACCCTAAGGATATTTTACTTACTTATTAGATCGGTTTGATAACTCCCCCCCTCTAAAAATTCAGGTTTGTAGAGGTTGTGCTGAACAATGTGCAGCTCTGTACTCCAGTACACAGGAAGAATAACCGCCGCCATCCATGGCGGTTCTAAAAGTCATTCTGTATAAAGGACTTCATTTTAAACTCGACAGATATGTCCAAAAAGCACCAACCTTTTTGGACATATCCATAACATCGCATTGCAAGGTAACCTATTCAGAAACGCAAGTTTCAGAACCGGTTTGAAAATAAAAGAAATAGCCGGAAGGTATTTTAAATAAAAATGAGTAAAAGAATTACTAAAGCTCTTTTGTATATGTTATTGCCTGTGTGCATGGTTTTTTCTACCGATACGGTGTATGTACTGAAATCGGGAGAGACAATGTATGCATTAAGCAGGAAATACAATATTCCTCTTTCCGTACTGCTTGACTACAATAACATAGAGACACCGAAAAAAGTCACTGCCGGTCAAACAGTTTATATTCCCGAAACATACACGGTGCAAAAGGGCGATACCTTTTATAGTATCGCACGAAAGTTTGCTGTATCTGTTTCTCAATTACAGGCAACAAATAAGATAGATAGCTCTCGTGTCCTCCCTGTTGGTAAAGTATTACTGATACCGGATTCAGGCAATCATGCCATTCCGCAAAAAAAATTTTGAAGACCGAAAAGATACGGATGCTCCGGTCGGTTTTATGGAGTGGATAGATCCTCGGTTGTATGTAAAAAAAACGCTCGACAAAGACATCGTATGGCCGGTTCCTGCTAAGGATATTTCCTATCTTGCAGGAAAACTCTATGGTGTTGTAATAGACTCGCAGGCGAGTGCTGCTGTCAAAGCAGTTGCTTCGGGAAAGCTCATTTTTCAGGGTCGGCACCGTGGGCATGGACACGGTGTTTTTATACAAACAGAGACAAAATATCTCTATGCGTATGCGGGCTTATCCTCGATTATGCGAAAAATTGACGACGAAATCCCTGCCGGAGAACCTATTGGTACACTTGCATCCGATACGCTTTCAGGTACTCCCCGGCTTTATTTTATGGTCTACCATAATAACGAACCCATAGATCCTGCAAAGGCTCCGCGCACTTTGTAGGGGAGAGTAAAAATCAAACCCGATTTTAAAGCTATCCTCCCGGTGCGATACAATACCTCTCTTTAAGAAAGAGGGTATTGATACCGGCGAAAGAAAAGTTCTCCCGTTTTTACATCGACAGCAGCCCTGTTCAGAAACAGAAGTTTCCGAGCAGGTTTAATACTAAAGCAACGGTTTCAGTTTCCATTCAATGGGGGTATCTCTGCCGCAGAATGTAATTTTAATGGTGAGATATTCCTGTCCGCCTTCTTTCTGTACCATTATTCTTTTTATCAGTATTTTCTCACCGCTCCGTCCTTTTGACAGCCCACAATCGCTTCCTATTGCAAGACTTTTTTCAATATTTTGTGCATTTAAGGTAAGATAATACGGATTTGTATCAGTTTCCCGAAAAAAGTGCTGCGTGTTCAGTTCCAGCCCATCACTCCCTCCTGCCGAACCCTTCTCGCGGAGCAGCCACATATCTGTTAATCCATTCATCATGGTGGTTTTCCTTTTCCATGCCGCTGTATGTTCATATTTTCCCGTTTTAAACCCAAAATTTTTTGGGAGATCAAAAGAAAAAATAGTTTGTGCCGTAGCGGTATCTATCTTTTTAAAACCCGTTTTTGTTACGCGTTGAGTGTCAGAAGTTTTGGCGGCAGGAAAGTTCTCAGCGAAAGCATTGTTAGAAGCAATACAATAGGTAAATTCGAGGGAACCGTCATAATCATTTGCCGTTATCGCATTGTGTACGGGTGTGTATATGAATGCGCTCAATCCTTTAATTTCAAGATACCCGCTCCCCTTTGTTTCATATACATCAGTATAAGGTTTCAATTTATCAGTTTTAAAAAGCCCTTGAGGTGTTGTTTTTAATACCATTGCTTTTGCATAGTACTGCGAAGCAAAAGCATTTGCCTCTACGCTAATGAAATCCGCATCATCTTTTACTGCATTTAAAATATGATTAAGTACATCTTTTTCAACAAAGTACGGTTTTTTTAGATCGGCATTCAAATGGGTAACCCCATACGTACTATCTACCGTTGCTACCGGCTCCTCGACGGTATTTTCTGCTCGTTTTATACGATTTTTTGTACTCAGTTTCGGTGTAATACAAACATTTCCCGCGTTACTTGCAAAGGTTACAGTTAAACGGTAATCTTCATGCTCGCCAAGCTGTACGTCCAATCCGTTTTCAAGCCGCATTGAAAACGAGCCGGTAAATGCTTTAGCGGAATCAGTATTTATAGCGCGAATATGCTCTTCAAGCGGCTTATTCGCTCGTATTGCTGCATCATAATTAAGCGTATAAGAGTGTACGGACTGCGGTGCTGCCGCGTAAGGATGCGTAAAACCGCTTACCGTAAGCTTTTTAGCGAACGGCTTTCCGTCTTTAGTGCCGGAAACATACACCGTAAAAGTCCCTTTTGTGTCATCATAGGCTTCTGCCCGATTTTCCGTAAAATGAACAGCACCGAATGTACCGTTAGCAGCTATTTTCTTTGCAGCAGCAGATGCTGAAATTTTAGTTTCGGTTATATTAAACAATGTAAGCAGCTCTCTTTCAGTTATATCAGCTTTTTCCTGCGGTATGACCTTTTCCTTAAAACCGGTTACCGTAAGAGTCCGGTCTTTTGAGCGCACTCCGCCGGTTTTTGTAAGGTAGAAAGTAATTGCGGCTTCTTTTCTAGCATTATCCGGCTTAATTACCGCATAGTGAAGCGTATATATTCCTGTATTGTAGTTGCTTGCCGTTATTTTATCTTGATGTTGTGTTAATTCTTCCGCAGTCATAGCGGCGGCATCCGTTACAGAGAGTATAACCTTTTCTACCTCTTGATTGCACTGCTCTTGTTCCGACAAAGCAGGATCGGATGCCTTAAATCCGCTCACTGTCTTACAAATTTCCTTAGATTCTATTCCGCCTTTTTTAAGAGAAAATGTTACGTCTACTTGATTTAGTTCGGAATTTCCGATAATGTTTTTATACATGATGCTATAAATGCTTGTATTATAGCCTTTTGCCGTTATGTCCTTTTTGGTTACTGCTTTAGCAGTGAGTTCCGCTTTGTTTGGTACGGAAATCTCGACCTTTTCTACTTCCTGATTGATAACGGTATACTCCGTATCAGTGCTTATTTTGTTACCGGAATTAGTTATACCGGTTTTCGGTGAATGAACCGCAGTACAGCCTACCGCGGCACAGAGCAGCATTGCTGCAAGAGCGTAGTGTAATTTCATAAAAACTCCTTCATCGGAATAAATCTGTTCGATACCTAAGTTTTCAAATAGGTCAATATCGCATTTCAAGGTAACCTGTTCTGAAACGGAAATTTCCGAACAGGTCTTTTGTAAATTACCGAAACATCACTGAACTGACAAGATGTCAATCTTCAGGAATGAACATTGATGATCATTCCTAAATATTGACACGGCGGTTTAAAAGTCTTTACTTTTATATAAAGACATAATTTCAAACGCTCTATCAGCTATGCTGATGACATCCCCAGTATACAACACTGACGGGATAATTGCTATACTATAGATGGAGTAGGGGTATGAATAGCATTGCAAGACAAATTTTCCGTGCTGTTCACGAAGGAAAATGGCTCTTTGTCGAATACCGTAATAAAACGAGCAATCAAATTTCACGATTCTGGATTGGAATAAAAGACATTATCGAGTATAAAGATACACAGCTTTGCTCATTGGTCTGCTGCGGTCTTCATTTGCATAATTATATGCTTGCAGACAATATGCGGCTTTTAGTAAAGCGCATAGTATCAGCTAACATTGTTGAAGGTACCTATATGCCGATAAATCACGCGCTTGTTGATGATATTATCTGTAATCCCGCACGGTATCACTCCTTGTTTAATACGGCCGCAAATTTGAAAATTCTTAATTATCTTGCAGATTGTAATAAATTTGAAACAGTACCGTCATTAAACACTGATTTTCATCTTATCGAACAGTTGGATGAAAGCGTTATTCAGAGTAAGAAAGAGTATGCGTTATCGTATCAGCAGTATCGAAACCTCGTAGATATGTTTAATAAACAGCTGCATTTAAAACAAAAGAAGTTTCAAAGTATTGGGCAGCTTTGTTTGAATAAGCTTAGTTTGTATACGCAAAGGGGCTTATACCTTCTTGCATACCGTGAAGTATTTTTGGATGTTGAAAAGCGTGTCTTAAAATTATCAAACGATATTTCTTTCAATAAGGAGTTCTATGTAACTGCCGGAACAAAAGAGGGGAAAATTGAGAGTATTCGCCGTTTTATTGACCCATGCGAATGGTATCTTTTGGATGATTTTGAAAAAAATATCCAGAAAATTGAAAATATCATTCAAGAAAGAATTTCAAAGGAAAAAATCGACGATCGTCCATATTTTTTATACTTACAGCGGCATACAAACATCAATCTTGAAAAAGAATACGAGACCATTCTTTCTATGTACGAGAACGATACGGTATCCATTCCCATACGAGCCTTTTTCGGAGAGCTGCATACAGCTGAAAAAAATAAAACCGATATACCGATCACGTTACTTAATAAAAAAATAAATCTTGATCAACTTCTTTCAATACATAATGCAATGACTGCTCCGATATCCTATACGCAAGGACCGCCCGGAACGGGGAAAACTAATACTATCATCAACACCATTATTACCGCATTTTTTAACAATAAAACGGTTTTATTTTCTTCGTATAATAATCATCCCATTGATACCGTGTTTCAAACACTACGCTCGATCAAATACAAGGGACTTTCAGGCACTGTCGATACCATACCGTTTCCAATTCTCCGGCTCGGCAATAGGGAAAAAATAAAAGAAGCACTTTTGTATATACAACTGCTGTATCAAAAATGCAAAGACATTACCGTATACGATACAACGCTGAAACGAAATAAATATTACACCATTGAACGGGCAAAAAAATTATCAGCTTTGTTAAAAACTCATCAAGAAGCCGTTGACCTTGCCGAGCGGAAAAACACGCTCCAAGCAATGCTTGAAAAAAATATGAGCATGGAAATGCAGCTGGTTTTAGAAGGACACCAACTCAATGCTATTAGAGAAAAATTGAAAAAAATTCCTCCTGTCTCTGATCATGATGCACTAAAGCTTTTAGAAAATGATGAAACAGAATTTCTCAAATATCTGTATTATATGTCAGCCGGTTATATTAAAAAACTTGCGGATTCTGAGTACGCTGACCTTCGTGCTATTTTACGGTGTACCGATGAAGAAGAGCGTGTTACTGCATTCAATAGGTATATCTCTGTTGATGAAAATGTATACAAATTACAAAAAATATTTCCGATTATTGCTACGACATGTATTTCGGCGCATAAGCTGGGGAGCGGGAAAGCATATTTTGACTGCACTATCATTGATGAAGCCAGCCAATGTAATACCGCAGTATCGCTTATCCCTATTATACGCGGTAAAACACTTATGCTGGTAGGGGATCCTCAGCAGCTTAATCCTGTTATTACGTTAGATGAGAATATCAATGCAGCATTAAAAGAGAAATATACGGTTCCCGATGACTATGATTATACTACAAATTCTATCTATAAAACTTTTTTAGCGAATGATGCAATCAGTGAAGAAATATTGCTTCGAAACCACTACCGCTGCAATAAAAAAATTATTCAATTTAACAACGAAAAATATTATAACAACCAGCTGAATATCATATCCGAATCTACAGCCGCCGACCCCTTAGTATTTTATAATATCGCTGACACAAAAAACAACTTTAAGAACACATCACAACAAGAAGCGGAGGCAATCGTAACCTATATCAAAAATAATCCCGACAAAAATATCGGCATTATTACTCCCTTTAGAGATCAAAAAGAACAGATAGAATATTCACTGAAAGAAGCAGCACTTAACCCTGAAAAATATGTGTGCGGAACGGTACACGCCTTTCAAGGGGATGAAAAGGATGTGATGCTGTTTTCTCTCGCACTGACCGATTCAACCCATGATAAAACCTATGAATGGTTAAAAAATAATCGCGAGTTGATAAATGTCGCGACATCCCGTGCAAAAGAGCGTTTGGTACTCTTTTCAAATGATGCCGCTCTTAACCGTTTACATCGAAATACAAAAAAAATACCGCAGGATGATATATATGAACTTGCCGAATATGTAAAAAAGAGCGGAGCATATACTGTTACAAAATGCGAGAACAATTCACGTGCTTTGGGAACAAAACCGTATAAAACGGAAACGGAAGAAGTATTTTTAGCAACGCTCAATCAAGCCCTTTCAACTATCATTACAGAAAATAAAAAATATTGCGTTGAAACAGAAGTGCAAGCATCGCATATCTTTAAAAAAAATACGGTGCATCTTGACTATTTTTATCGGTGCAGTTTTGATTTTGTTATCTACAAGATTGGTTATAGAAATAAAAAAGAGGCAGTTCTGGCAATCGAGCTACAAGGACGCGAGCATTATGATAATGAAAAAATAAAACACCGTGACGAGATGAAGAAAGAAATTTGTAAAACGCACGGCTTTGTGCTTATTTCCGTGCCAAATTCTTATGCACGGCGGTATAATTTTATCAAAGACGTATTAACCGGCTATTTTGCGTAATGCGGCATTGGAAACCGCTATGGTCCGTAGCTTCCTGCGGTTACTGCTGCTATCCGTTTTTCCAGCTCTTGTATTGTATACCCGCTTGCGATATAGGCGAGGGCGGTACGGTTATCAAAAAATACAAAATCTCCCGTTTCAAGCGGCGTATAAGTAAGAATGAGCGTTTCGGTAGACCCTAGTATCAGCCGGATTGTTTTTGTTTTCTGTGTTTGCAGCGGCGGTGCATTATAGATACCGATGCAGGAGAACTGCCGTAAAAATTGCTCCAAAGATTGAAAATACTCGGTATTTTCCTCATTCCGTATGATAAATTCTCCGCCAGTTTCAAGTGTTTGAATGGTTTTTCTTGAAAATTGTGCAGCATAGAGCTGCATATCGAGCCAAAAACCGGGTGCAATGGTTAAAAAAGATGCGAGTACATTAGCAACTGAAAAAATATCCGTACTGCGTCCTGTCCGCACGTATCGGGCAACTTCTTGCGCATCTGTCATACCGAAATACAAATCCGCGATAATTGTGTTATTTCTGCCGATACACGTAATCCGTGCGGCTTGAGAATCTTCTAACGCATAGAGCGGATAATCCCGTACCTTTTTTGAAACACGGGTAAAATACTGTTCTTCTGTCAGTAAAGAAAAGAACCGGTCAATGAGGTCAGGACGTACCGCATAGCGGCCGTAGCGTGTTTCCATAAAGAAACGATTCTCTTCTTTCACAAATGTCATTTTTCCCATTTCTACCGGTTCTGTTTGCTGAGGAATTTCAAAGTGAATACGCTGTATATTCCGCAGCTCTTGAGTAAGCATTAGTCTACTCAAAAAGCACACGGACTTTGCAGTACTGGGAAAAAAAGACACTGCATACAAAGATGCTATTATACAAAAAACAAAGAATAGAAGACGAGTTTCCTTACTGTATGTTGTTTTAAATTGAAAAGAGCCTTTCATGTGTTGAGCGTTACCTGCGCCGCTGCATTAGATATGTCCGGAAACGTCCGTTTCAGAACAGCGTACCGTGCAATGCAATGGTAACCGGTTCGATAACGGTGTTTCCGAATAGGTCTAGTATACTAAAAAAAAACGGCTCTGTAGCCGTAATTGCACATTGTCAGTCTTCCCTGCTGCCGGCACTCACTGCGGTAACGGTATCCGTTTTTTTTGTTTTTCGCTCCTGTAGTGTTATAAAAATAAACAGTCCGCACGCACATACAACGATGACAGAATCGGCAATATTAAAGGTAGGCCAGCGTTCTAAGCCGAATAGCCCGTAAAACTTTACATCAATAAAGTCAACCACTCCCTTTGCTCTAAAAAACCGGTCAATGAGATTACTAATCCCTCCTCCGATAACACCGCATAAGAGCCACCGCTGCAGAGTGGAAAAAGGTGTTTTAAAATACAACACAATCACCGCAAAAATAAAACCGCTTGGTACAAGCAGTAACATAAGTACCCGCATAACACTTGATAGGGAATGTCCGAGGCTAAAGGCGGCACCGGTATTATAGACACACACGATGCGCAAAAAATCACCAAAAAATTCATACCCGATTGACCACGCAGGAATATGCGCAACAATGAGCATTTTCGAAACTTGATCAACAATAATAACACCGATAGTCAAAAGAAATGGAAGTAAATACCACTTGCTGCATTTTGAGTTCATTTAACCAGTATAGTCAAATTTTTACTATACGTCTATAAAGAATTTCAAATGGCGGTTTCACACATGGTACACGGAAATCAATAGACCTATTCGATAACTGCGTTTTCGAATAGGTCGCCGAGTTCTAAATCGCACAAATAGCACGATTTAGAACATCGCATTTCAAGGTAACCTGTTCTGAAACGGAAATTTCCGAACAGGTCTTTTGTAAATTACCGAAACATCACTGAACTGACAAGATGTCAATCTTCAGGAATGAACATTGATGATCATTCCTAAATATTGACACGGCGGTTTAAAAGTCTTTACTTTTATATAAAGACATAATTTCAAACGCTCTATCAGCTATGCTGATGACATCCCCAGTATACCACACTGACGGGATAATTGCTATACTATAGATGGAGTAGGGCAGGGATTCCGCATTATAACCGCCTAAGTCGTTGTATAATAATAACTTGCTATAAAATATAGTGCAAAATATGAAACGGGTAAGTTATTATAGGCTATAGCTTTATAATGATAATGCGAAATCCCTCTGTCGCCCCTTGACACTGTTTCAATTAGTCTGTATATATAAGGCAATTTAAAGAACTAAAAGTTCTCTGATGCGCAGCGTTGGGGAATCCTGCATTTTTATTATGGGGTTTAAAATAAAAGCTGTACAAATAGCCTAGCTTTTATTTAACCTGAGTTTGCTCAAGTGCAAACTTGTATATCATCTGCATGTTATGACTTCGTTGCGAACATGCGTGAAAAGTCAATCGAAAGTTGAGAGTTTCTGCTTGACTTTTTATAGGAGCCTACTCGTGAAGAAAATTTTAATTAGCTTCTTTTCTGTTCTAACAGTTCTGTTCTTTGCAGCATGTAATAATAATACTCTGCCTACCGAATTTTCCAAGGACGTACCTGTTACCGATATTGCATTTGAACCGGAGCTTACCACAAAGCAAATTGCGCTCACTACTGGGCAAACATATAAGCTCAATGCAAAAGTAAAACCTGACAATGCAACGAATAAAAAACTCACCTATACTTCAAGCAATACAGAAGTTGCGTCCATAAATGCCGACGGGAAGATTACTGCTCAAGCGGTTGGAAGAGCAAAGATTACGGTAAAAGCAACAAGAACTATTTTAAAAGAGATCGATGTAACCGTAACTGCAGCCTATATTCCTGTTACAGGTATTTCTCTTGAACCCGATGAAACTACTATTTCGTTGGTAAACGGTACCGACCGACAAATAAAGGCGCATGTTATACCTAAAAATGCAACGAATAAAAAACTCACCTATACTTCAAGCAATACAGAAGTTGTGTCCGTAAATGCCGACGGGAAGATTACTGCTCAAGCGGTTGGAAGAGCAAAGATTACGGTAAAAGCAACAAGAACTATTTTAAAAGAGATCGATGTAACCGTAACTGCAGCGTATGTTCCTGTTACAGGTATTTCTCTTGAACCCGATGAAACTACTATTTCGTTGGGAAAAGGTACCGACCGTCAAATAAAGGCGCATGTTATACCTAAAAATGCAACGAATAAAACACTCACCTTTTCATTGGATAATGCAGAAATAGCCTCCATCACCGATAAAGGAAAAATTACGGCAAAAAAGGGTGGCTCTGCGGTTATTACCATAGAAGCCGCGGACGGTATTTCAAAAATGGTAAAGCTGACTGTTACGGCGGTGTCGATACCGGTTACAAGCATTGTGATTGAGGGAACGACACCTACCTCTTTATTTATCGGTGAAACCTATAGAATCATGGCAAAAGCGCAACCTGATGAAGCAACGAATAAAGAGCTTACCTACGTCGCAGACAATGATAAAGCAGATGTTGCTTCCGACGGTACAGTAACTGCCAAATCAGAAGGAACTGTTACCATAACCGTAAAGTCGCAGCAAAGCGATCCCGAAATTACAGCGACGGTTACTATTACGATAAAGCAAAGACCCTCGATTGAACTGATAAAAAAAGAAATGACAAGTGAAAGCAGTGAATCAAATCTGAATCTTGAAATAAAAACGCTCCATGGCAAGCTTTCATATAC
>JBQMYN010000071.1:0-11944 GCA_052173475.1 Treponema sp. | reverse complement strand
ATCGGCACTGACGTTTTCGGCGGCGGGAATGGCGAAAGCGTGTTTTGTGCTGCTGGCGGTTCATCTTGCCTATCCAGCCGCGGCAGCCCGAATGCTGGCACACCGACCGCTGCTTCTGCAGCTGCTGAAGCAGCGGCTTCAGCAGTCCTCATTGTACGGTCTCTGCCGTTTTTAATATGTCTACCGGCATAAAAACTGCCGTCAAGTGCCTTTACCGGTGCATTCTGCGGAAATGGCAGCTTCACATAGTAGACAGCCCATTTATTACTACGAATATCAGCGGTAATTTTTGCAATTTCAGTTTTTATGTGCTCATCAGTGTAACGGCGATATGGACTATCCGGTGGAGGATTAAAAATTCCATCTGAAATTATAATCATAGTTTTAGGTCGCGGCGGCAGTCCTTTCATATAAGCACCTGCAAAATGCAGTCCAGCTAAGAAATCCGCACTACTTCCCAACTGATAGAGCAGCATAAACCGCGATACAACACGTGATAAATCTGCTTCTGTGATAATGGTTTGAGACATCTCATAACACGGCTTTGCACTAAAAGACAATAGATGAAATGTATCTCCTTTTCGTACAAAACGGGTTACTATCGAATGCAATACTTGATCATTAATTATTTGGTAATACGGTAAAATAGTACCTGATGTATCCATAAGGACAACAACATCCGCGCCGCCTACATTATGTACCTGTGCGCCTACTACCCAGATAATGAACAAGTACACAGTAATTGCTGCCTGCTTTCTTACTTGTTTCATCTACCGTATTACCCTGCCCTACTACCAAGCTGCAGCAGAAATTTCTAATACTTTATATGTTTTTTCTTCTTCGCTCACAACAAATGACAGCGTCTCGCCAATCTTATGATTCCACAAATTAGTTCCAAGCGGCGACATATAGGAAATAACCCCATTGTCAGGATCGGATTCCCATGGGCCAAGTATTGTATAGGTTTCCTTGCTTTTTGTTGCGGCATTCTCTAAAAGAACCACCGTACCGAACCCTACTCTATTTATGGTAACTGCTGACGGATCAAAAACTTGTGCGCGCTCAAGTTCTTCCTGTAAGCGGCTTACTAAATTATTCAAGCGGCTTTGTTCTTCTTTCGCTGCCTTATACTCTGAGTTTTCGCGCAAGTCTCCCAATGACAAGGCATATCCAATTTCTTTTGAATTTCGAGGAATTTCCTCATCAATAAGCCGCTGGAGTTCTTTTTTCTTTTCTTCCAATTTCTTTGCTGTTACAATCAAGCCGCGTCCTGTAGAGGTTTTTTCAACCTCATCAAGAAATTTAAAGTTTTTATATTTTTCAAGAATCCTATTACGAAGCTGCATTTTTTTCGGGGGATCCAAATCTTTTATATCGCTTACAAGCGTGTATAATCTTGTTACCGTATCTTCCATATGCTCAACGATAAAATTCTCAAGCAATGCATCTGCACCAAACAGAATACCCAGCACTTGCTTATTGATCTTACGGTTTTCAGTGGTATTGCGGCTATTCGCAATTTCCCGATACGTAATGTCCAGAATATGAATAAGTACAATAATCTGATGTTCATAATCAATATTAAGATCCTTAAACCATTGCTCATCCTGCACATTTTTGAAGAACCAAATAACGGCTTCACGGTATTCTTTATAATCTCTAAAACAGGTAAGTACAAGATCATGCACTTTTTGCGGATATTCTTCAAGCAACGGATTCAAAATTTCCGAAGACAATACAATCGGAAACAACCGTACATACTGCTCGCTCCAGTTAGGGATAAGGTTTTTGATGCTGCGCAAATACGCGCTGCGGAGTTCCTTATTCTTTATTTCCGTATACAAAGCTGCCGGATTTTCAATCTGCGCAAAAAGCTCCGAAAAAGTATGATGTTTTCCGCTATGCAAATGAGGCAGCATACCTGTTAGCTTTGACACCACTAAATATGAAGCAATAATCTGCTCATTTACTTGACTGAACGAAGCCTTTAAGAAGCCGTCAAAATAGTTAAACATATCTTGAAATCCGTCAGAATCAGTGTCGCCGCGCTCCATAGCATCAAATATAATTTCAACACGCTCAAAGAAATTCTTTTGCGCCTTAAACTCATTAGTCAATTTTTCTTCTATTGATATGGGTCGAGCATGAACGGTATAAAAATCAATATTAGCAGGATTAATTCCAAAATCAGGGTTCTCTTTTACAATTTTGCGCGCCTTTGTATTCCAGCTCGTCCATTCCCCTGGTGAAAGCAACGACGGCACCAGCTCATGTTTAATCCGTTTAAAGTCGCAGTTATTGTCAAAACTTTTAATAACAATTTTCAAAGCCCATTCAGGATCAGCCTTAATTTTTGCAGCCAACTCAGGACGCTTCATAATAGATTTTAATACCCAAATATGTTCTTTATCCAGTGTCTGCAAGGCACTAATTCCCATTTCCAACGTCATTGAATGCCCGCGCTTTTTTGCAAAATCAATAACCAGTTCTTTTTTATCCACACTAGCAATACGTCCGACACCCCACGTCCGGTGGAACACAAAATTACCGGCATCAAATGAAATATGTTTTTCAAAATCATCAATTGCGATAAACACATTCCGCCAACTCTGCGTAAGGTTTGAAACCTTAATATATTCATCAAGCTGACTATGCCCCTGATATTTTTCGCGGAAACATTCAATAATTTCTTTTCGTGCCCAATTATCTTTATCCTCATAGGTAAGAATAAGTTTGAGTATATCAATAGCGATGTCCCAATCTTTTTCTTTCTTATAATAGCCGTATAAATCCTGCATGAGTAAAGCACTGCGTTCAGCACCAAGGTGTTCGGTAACTTTACGCTGCACATGATAAAAAAACTCAATTTCCTGCGGTACAAGCCCAACCAGTTTTCCCCATACTTCTTTTACAAAATTGACATATTTGCGGTTAATAAACCGATACAATGCCTTTTTATAATATTCGATCGCTTTTTCAATATTACCATTTTGCTCATAGTATTCGGCAAGATGCTTGGCAAGCTCGGCTTCTTCATAATCAACCCGTACCAGCCGTTCCCAAATATCATAGATATTTTCATTACCGGATTCCTTATAACACGTCGCCAGCGTTCTTAATGCCAGTTTTGAATCTCCAAACTCAAGTACACGTAAGCATAAATGCTCAACAATTTGAATTTTATGATTATCAGTAAAAATATTGAGTAATGTTACAAGCGAAGAATCATCTAACAGCTGTTTTGATAAAGAAATGATACTCGAAATATATAATGCGGTAATACTTGTTTTAGTATGCGATAAATGACTATCGCATAATTTTTTTAATTCATCACAATATTGGGCATCCTTTGCTTCTTGGATCAGGGCATCAAATTCTTTAAAATTATTGATAGAATAATTTGTAATCGCAGCACGAGTCCACTTCTCTTCATTGAGCATATCGCGGACTTTTTTTTCTAAAACTTCAGACATATATACCTCACAATTGCAACGCTACCGTATGTAGCGGTCATAAATTTCCACATCGAGTAATTTAATTCGTAACAGAATTTCATCGATTTTCGTTTTTTCTCCATTGCCATTCATATAATGATCAATGAGCCAAAAATAATGGTTGATAAGCCTTGGAATGAGGAGATTCACATTTTTAGCGGTTTTGCTCCTCAACTCATTTTCCAGCGTATAAATACTTTGCCGCAACTTGCCGAGTTCCAGTGCCTTTAATTCACGTTTTACGCTAAACACGCCGTCAAGCACTGCAAAAACAGGCAGCCATTCGGATAATTCTTTTCCTTTATATCCCGCCGCCGCAACTCTTGTAACCAGTGCTTCCATAATATCGGATTCCAAAAAGCAAAACTCTATTTCCGAAGCATTTTTAAAAAATGCTTCACGAAAAAATACTTTTGAAAACCGCACCTCTCCGCTTAAGGCATATACATCGGCAAGCTCTGCGAGAATTGCCGACGAATCAGGATTTACATCAGCTGCATACCGTAAACAATTGATAGCAGTCTCATAGTCTCCCAATACTTTATAACACAAGCCTGTTTTTCGGTATAACTCCGCAGTATATACGCTTGCATTTGCTGCAAGCATATTTCTATAAAATCGCAGTGCAATATTAAATGCACCGCACTTGAATGCATACAAAATATAATTATAATACAATCCGCTTTTTTGCATATAGTCAGGAAACTCTTTCCATTGATCAATAACATATTCACCACGGAAAAAATCATTTTGCTGCATCATTGCATATTGTATTCTATCCCTCCAAAAGCCGGCTCCCCGTATTGCATAGAGTACCTCACTATTTTCTAAATCCTGTTCAAGAAGCTGCCGTAAAAGGATATAAGACTGTTCGAATTCTCCTCGTTTGAGAAAATCAAGAGCAGGCTTTATTATCATTTGAACAGAACGATCAGACATACTTCTATAATATTATACTTATAATGTGCCTTTAGTCAATTGACCCTTTTTTTGAAATTTGCTATTATCTGCTCCCATTTGTAATCAATTCACACATAAGACGATGTATCAAAGCCAAAACGCTTTTGGTGCATCTCTATAAGCTCGGTATCAGCGCACACGGCACAATAGATACCGGAATATAACAGTCGATAACTTCCTGCCGGTGCAACTGCGCCGGCTGCTGTCAAACTATATATTTGGAGGGTATCTGTATGTTGAATATCAACAACGGAGCTGCTCAGCTGAAACGGGAGATTCTTATTAGAATAGCACGATTACAGCTTGCAGGAGAGCTTGAAGAAGGAGTGCATTTTATTCCGCGTGAAATGGCACCGCTTGGTTCCACACCGTTTCGATGCTGTATTTACCATGATCGTGAGATTTTGCGTAAACGTGTCATAGCCCGCCTCGGGCATAGCCTTGAAGACCACCATGAAGAAAATACCCTCGCTGAGTATGCACGGGAGGCATTGCGGAGGGAAAAACCTACAGAGCCGATGCTTACGGTTCTTGATACTGCCTGTAATGCCTGTGTACGAAGCCACTACATGATTACGAACGCATGCCAAGCATGTGTTGCCCGCCCTTGCGTTATTAATTGTCCCAAAAAATGTATTAGTATTTACTCAGGTCGCGCTCATATTGATGATGATGTATGCGTCAACTGCGGTATGTGTATGCAAAATTGCCCCTACCATGCCATTATTAAAATTCCTGTCCCGTGTGAAGAAGCCTGCCCCGTCGGTGCAATTAGCAAGAATGAACACGGCAAAGAAGAAATAGACTACTCAAAGTGCATCTTTTGCGGTTCGTGTATCAGAGAATGTCCCTTTGGTGCCATGATGGATAAAAGCCAAATGGTTGATGTAATACGGCATATAATGGAAAAAAAGAAAGAAGTAGTTGCATTCTATGCTCCGGCTATTGCCGCTCAGTTTAAAGCAAAGCAAGGACAGCTGGAGGGGGCTTTTCAGGCAGCAGGTTTTACCGCAACGTATGAAGTTGCGATTGGTGCAGATATTACCTCAGACAAAGAAGCAAAAGAATTTGAGGAGCGCATGGAGCGAGGTGATGTGGTTATGACAACGTCCTGCTGCCCTGCGTATGTCCGTGCAGTAAAAATCCATGTACCTGATCTTATTCCGTGTGTGTCCGATACCCGCTCCCCGATGCACTATACCGCTGAATTGGTCAAAAAAGAACACCCTGATTGCATCGCTGTGTTTATCGGTCCATGCTTGGCAAAGCGGAAAGAAGGCTTAGATGATCCCTTTGTTGATTATGTTCTTTCAGCGGAAGAACTGAGTGCTTTATTTGCTGCCCAAGATATAGAGGTAGCAGCTTGCCCCGCATTGGTTCCCGATACGCCGCCGACAGCAAGCGGGCGTAATTTTGCCCAATCAGGCGGCGTTGCAGAGGCGGTGCGGATTCGTTTAAAAGATCAAAGCATTCTGCGGGCAGGAAGTATCAACGGCTTAAATAAAGAAGGCATGAAGCAGCTTGCCAGTTACGGAAAGGCAGCAGCACAAAAGAAACAGACTGATGCCAACCTTGTAGAAGTTATGGCATGTCCGGGCGGTTGTATTGCAGGACCTTGCATTATCACGAACTATAAAACGGCATCAATGCAATTAAAAAAATATGCCGATGCGGGGAAAGCTAAACCGTAATGCGTGCAGGTTTTCCTTAGATTTAGATGCGATATTGTCAGCTTTGCTGATAAGGCATCTCGTTCGTATATACGATTAATTCAGGGCGGTATTCAAAATGCATATTATCCCAGATAGGCCATTTTCCGCCCCAAATAAAGCCTTCGCTTTCAAATGCTTGAATTACCTTTAACGGCGGCATCCAGCGTTCATCCAAAGGCAGCGTTATCCATCCGTCAGGATCAATAGAGTGCCGCCACGCCCAATAAATATTCTTTTGTCCCCAGCCGCGCGGAAGAACATCTATGGCAATACCGTAACTATAAAAGGAGCGCGATGCTCGGTCTCTGATTTCGCGCCAATTGTAGCTGTCAACGCGCGCGAGCGTACTCACAAAATCTTTTACACCGCTATCAGTTTTTGCAAGCTCGCGGATTTTTTGTTCAACACGTGCAAGCGGCTCAAAGATCCATTCGTGCGCCTTTGTGTGTTTATCAAGGAAAGATACACTTTTTATATGCGCTTCTGTCGATTGGCGCGTCGCACTGTCGTATACAACATTAAAAAAGTCGAGCGAGGCACCAGCTTGTTTTGACCGATTTTCCGCTGAGGAAAAATTACGCAAACGCTGTATGTCTTCCTGAGAAAATTTTGCAGGGTCGGGAATATCTTTTGCATAGCGGTACATAAGCTGCCAGTACAGCTCTTTTTTACCGAGTTTTTCGGCTGTAAGCATTTTGCCGTCAGCCCAATACAGTGTTGCAGTGTGAGGATTGCTGCTGTTTTTACGCGTAACTTCAATTTTAAAATCTTTGTATACTTCATCATACACACAGCGAAATGTGATAGCAGGATAGGCACGGCGCAAAATGTCAAGCTCTTTCGGTTCCGGCGGGGCGGCAGAAAACAGCGCGAAAGGCAGAGCGCAAAACACACAGAACACCGATACGCGAAAAAAAATCAAAGCGTTTTTTGATAGATACATTACGAAACTTCCAAAACAAGCACCATGCAGATTTTTGATGTATTCACCGGTTTCAATCCTCATTGATAGGTAACGGATTCCCGTACAATAAATCGGTTCCCATTTCTTTCCAAAATGTTGTCATAGATCGCCATAACCTCTTTTCTATTCCGTGTCTCAGGCAGTGTTCTTGTGTGGATACTACCGGTCTTTGCTCCATACTTGAATAGAGGGCACTTCTAAAAACGGAAGTTTTTAGAGGTTCCCAATAGAAGCTCAAGTGCTTTCGTATCTTCTCTGGCATCATATAGCGATACCCTAAATTAAGATAACTTTATCATAATTAAGTGGATAATTCTACCGAAGTTTAAATTTAGAGAAATACCGCTTATAACACCGTCTGCCACGATCAATAACCCCTATTCAAAAACTCCGTTGCCGAATAGGTCTAATGAACAGACTATGCTGCTACGGCAGCACTCAAAATGAGGAGGAAAATCATGCTGCCCATTATTGTCTCCGGCATATATCTTACAGTAATAGCAATGCTGATTGCATTTATCATAAAAAACGGCATAAAACTAAAAAATGCTGATGCTCCGCAAGAAACCCGCCAGTACTTTTATACGGCACTGGTTATGCTCGTTTTTCTATTGATTTCTTTTGCGGCACTGCTTCTGCGTTCAAACAGTAGTACGGTCTTGAGCGATTCCGGTGCTGACAGTACCATTGGAATTTTAGCGGTGAAAAAAAGCTATACCCTATTACTATGGATTGCAGGGCTTATACTTATCGCCGTACTGGTAGGCTTGTTCGATTGGTTTATACTACGAAGAACCGCTAAAACTCCGCATCAATACCGAATCCGTAGATTAGCGATCTTCGGTATCGGAATATTCTTCATAGCGGTATATACTGTATTAACTCTGTTATGAAACTAACGTTTCCGAACAAAGTGATACTGCCAATCTCAAAGTCCTAGCCTTTTAAGTTCTTCGATATGCTTAACATAAACATCTGTAATATCAAACCCGTCAATGGGAGACCGGCGGATATCCACCGCATCAGCATGAGAGATGCCCCTACTGCCAGCATTTTCTATAATCCCTTTAAACACGCCCCACTGTGCCGACTCGATCGGAATAAGCCCGTCATTATCACCATCGGTATGTTTCACTATCGGAAAGGTTACACAAAACATCGGGTCGTCTAGTGCATTTTTTATCTTAGCTGCATAGCTGAAATACCGGACATTCGGATCATTCGGGTTTTCTGTATTAAACTTCTCCATGTTTTCAAAACTCATTTCCGTAAGCGTCTTTTTGAACTGCGGATTTTTATCTCCCCATAGTTTAAAATACGCGTTGACAAAAGGATCGGCGGCAGACAGCGCAAAGGGAATACGGCAGACACTATGTATCGCCTTAACTCCCCGATGCGGACTTGCAAAGGTAGTGAGCGATGCCGTGTACGCCGCAGCTCCAAGACTCGAAATCAGATAGCGGGATTCTATACCGCCTTTTGAATGGGCAATGATATTTACCTTTTCAATATGTTCTGTGCTGATTAGCTCATCAAGCCTCGCCTTAATTTTTACGGCATTATCGTGTATAGTTCCAACACAATCATGGTTACTAAAAAAAATATCCGCCCCATAGGCTTTCAGCCGCTCAGGTATCCTTCCCCAATACGGATACCATTTTGAATTATCCCGAAAGCCCATTCCATGGACAAAAAAAAGCGGATAACGTGTCTTACAGGCGGAGGCAGAAATAGCTATTGAACAGTCCTTTTTCATAATGAGAATGTATCGTTTTTTAACATCTTTTGAAAGCATAGCTGACCATAATCTTCAGATTCGGGAACTCGCTTCCAGAAACTTTCATATAAATATTTTGCATGTAGTAGCTTTTTTTTTTAAAATACCGTATTATTGTTTTTTTGAAAAATAGTTTTAAAAACGTTTTTTTGACGAATACGAGGGAGCATACTCATGATAACACAGGTTGAAATATATACAGATGGTGCTTGCTCACAAAACCCGGGACCGGGAGGATGGGCATTTGTAGTGATGATGAAAGACGACGAAAGACCGGACGGTATTGAATTAACACGCTGTTCAGGCGGAGAGCGCGATACTACGAATAACCGTATGGAATTATTGGCTGTTATCAATGCGTTAGACATATATTTAATAAGTATTCGACCATCTTTAGCTTCTGATGCTATCGTGAGTGTTCACACAGATTCCCAGTATGTACAGCAGGGAATTTCAGTATGGATAAAAAACTGGAAAAAAAATGGCTGGCGAACCTCAAACAAACAACCGGTAAAGAATCAAGACCTTTGGAAGCAGCTGGATCGCCTTGCAGCAGTGTGCAATCCCCAATGGATATGGGTAAAGGGTCATGCGGGAAATGAATATAATGAATTGTGTGATATGCTTGCCGTTACAGAGGCAAAAAGTTTTAGCAGCTAATTCGTATACCGCTCACTACATAAAGCTGTACGGTTTTGACAGTCTCAGTTCAGGAAGCGGTTCCAACACGTAAGAATACACAGCGGCGGATTTGCAAACGCTGTTGATCATCTGCCTTGTTCAAGATAACGCGGAGTAAATACCTTTTCAGGTATTTTCATATTATACTGCATTTTTAGGATATGAATACTCGTTGAAGTTCCCGTTGCATGGGTAGTCATTTTGGTTATCATGGGGGTATCAATACCCTGAATAGTTTGATATTCGCTTATTTCAATAGTTTTTACCACTGCTTCTTTTTTATTATAAAATTCAGCTTTTATAAAATGCTTTGATTCTTTTTCTATCCATATCCGTGTTTTTGCATATTCATAGGTATTGTCTTTTGGACGTGCTTCTATCACATAGCAAGGCAGCTCATTATATGTTTCTTCGGGTTCTAGCCGGTAGATGTCAAGATTGCTATCGCGTTCCATGTAAGCAATATCATTGTATGAAAAATCTGTACCCATAAAACTCTGCGTTCCTTCGGCAGCACCTGCAATTCGCCGGATTTTTCCAAGAGAGGGTAAATAAATACGCTGATCCAGCGTACCATTTTCTTTTGTAATCATAAGGAAGCGTGTACCTTTTGCTTGTGCCGGTGCTTTAAATTCCATAAATGTCCGCTGACTGTGTTTTGAATCACGGGAAGAATATTGATCAATGACGAGTTCATTCAAAGTAATTCCGTCTTTTTGAATTTCCATTTTAGCCCGTGTGCCAACAGATGTAATTTCTGCCTGACTGCGGGCGCTCCGTACAATGTCTTCCGCAGTTTCTGCGGCTGCCGGCAGCACAAGCAAGAAAAAAAAGGCGAAATAAAAACCGGTACGCACTGGTGTATATTTATTCATTATCTATCTCCTATTGCCAATAGCACTTGAGGGAGGCGCATCTGCCCGCCTCTTTGCAAAAGATATTTAGCCATCATAAGATTTTATGACTGTTGTTGAAGTGATGGAAATCTCTATAGGAAAACATAAGCCCAAAGATAAAAAAAATCAAGAGGAAAAAGAAACACATAACACCCAATTCAACCTGACATTTGTTTTGTCACGAAAGCGGCTTAAGGCGTTTATTGCTAGCGCAATTCCCTTTTTTATACAACTTTCGCGCCAACTTTGCCGCTGCTATACGCATCAGCAAAGGCACAAATGTAGGTTAAGCGGCAGTTATGTGGACACCCTCACTGGGGTACTCGTTGTAGAACAATAGGCTTAAAGCTATTTTTATGATACATTGTTGATGTATTTTTTATTCAGGTAGAGAATTATGGAAAAAAAAGAAAGAGCAGGAAATAATCGTACCTTAACATTATCTAATGAAGAAATAGTGCCGTTAAGAAAAAAGTTGCTTACAGAACAGAACATTTCTGAAAATACCGACATCATTAATAAAACCTTACATGGTGACATTATAAATATGCTAAAATATGTTCCTGATGAGTTTGCAGATTTAATCATTATTGATCCTCCATATAATTTGTCAAAAAACTTTAATGGAATGAAATTTAATTCTCGTTCAGATGATAGTTATGATGAATATCTCACAACTTGGTTTCCAGAAGTTTGTAAAAAACTAAAACCGAATGGCTCATTATATATGTGCGGCGATTGGAAATGTACTTCATCATTACAACGTGCAATAGAAAAAGAACTAACAATTATTAATCGTATTACATGGCAAAGAGAAAAAGGTCGCGGAGCAAAATCAAATTGGAAAAATGGAATGGAAGATATTTGGTTCGCAGTAAAAAATCCAGATGATTATTATTTTGATGTTGAATCAGTAATGATAAAACGAAAAGTAATTGCTCCCTATAAAGTCAATGGGAAACCAAAAGATTGGGATGAAAGTGAAGATGGAAATTTCAGATTAACATATCCATCAAACTTTTGGGATGACATTTCAATTCCATTTTGGTCAATGCCTGAAAACACAGACCATCCAACGCAAAAAAGTGAAAAATTATATGCAAAACTTGTTTTAGCCTCATCAAAAGAAGGAGATATAGTTTTTGATCCATTTTTAGGAAGCGGAACAGCAAGTGTTGTTGCAAAAAAATTAAATCGAAAATATTGTGGTATTGAATTAAATGAAGAGTATTGCATGTTGATAGAAAAACGTTTACAAATGGCTGAAACAGATAAAACAATCCAAGGTTATTCCGATGGTGTTTTCTGGGAACGAAATACTCGTGGCTTACAACAAAAATTTTCGAAGAAGCCAGATACTAAGACATCAGGGAACCACTAAAAACTGAAGTTTTTAGTGGTGAGCTTTGCTCACCGGTTTTCCTTAAGCTTTATTTGCGATGTTGAGATGAAAAATGTAC
>JBQMYN010000070.1:0-12434 GCA_052173475.1 Treponema sp. | reverse complement strand
TCGCCCCCCCCCCCCCCCCCCCCCCCTGTCAAGACTGTTTCAGAGGTTTTTATATGTTTTGCATTTAAAGTATAAAGTGCTCCTCTGCAATAACGTATAACATGTCATCGAGGATTATCCCGATGGCAGGCAATGACATCCCCTGCCCTCTAATGTATCAACCCAACAAGTTTGATTAAAAAAAAACGGTTTCTGCATAAAAAATGTTTTGACTATTTTTATT
This sequence comes from Treponema sp., assembly GCA_052173475.1. Lineage (GTDB taxonomy): Bacteria > Spirochaetota > Spirochaetia > Treponematales > Treponemataceae > Treponema. Next base: position 12,211 of record JBQMYN010000070.1, on the reverse strand, counting down.
TGTATGATATAATATGCTGATAACTTGCAGCATAATACAGCTGCACCGATAATCGGATATCACATTGTATGAGTAAAGGAGGCGTGCATTTATGAAATTATTTTCAAAAGCAGCGCACAAAGGTGTTTTAGTATTGTTGATCGGCAGTCTTGTCATTTTATCGAGCTGCGGTTCTAAAGAGAATGCGGTATTAAACAAGGATAAACCGCTCGTATTTTTTAACCGTCAGCCCTCTAACCCTACAACAGGTAAAATTGATATGACTGCTATGAATTGGAATAATAAAACCTATTATGTCGGATTTGATGCAATGGGCGGCGGTGCTGTTCAGGGAAAATTAATCACTGATTATCTTGCAAGTGCTGATGTTTCACTTGACAGGAATGGTGATGGCATTATCGGATATGTACTGTGCATCGGCGATGTTGGACACAATGATTCTGATGCTCGTACCGAAGGTGTCCGCAAGGCTTTAGGAACATGGGCAGGTTCAACAGATCCGGGAACAACACAAGAAGGAAGTGTTATTATCGGCGGAACAACATTTAAGGTTGTAGAATTGGAAGGAAAAGCCATGACCGGTACTGACGGTTCTACATGGAATGCTAATGCTGCTACAGAAGCAATGGGCGGATGGGCAACCAAATTTGGTGATGCGATTGACCTTGTTATTTCCAATAATGACGGTATGGCAATGGGATGTTTACAAGCTTCAAACTATCCCGAAGGGGTTCCTATTTTTGGATATGATGCCAATGCAGATGCAATCGATGCAATCGGAACAGGCAAACTGACAGGAACAGTATCTCAGAATGTTGATGCTCAGGCAACAGCACTATTGCAGGTACTGCGCAATCTGCTTGACGGATTAACAGGCGATGAGGTGCATTCAAAAGGTATATCAACCCCTGATAAGTATGGTAACAAGATTTCTGCACCGGTACAATATTGGGCTGATGTAAAAGCTGTTATGGCTGAAAACTCAGGCGTTACAATAGAAAATTGGCAAAACTATACCAGAGGCAAACGCGATACAGGCGTTAAGAAAACAGAGGCACCCCAAAAGAAAGTTCTGCTTACGATCTATAACTCTGCAGATAACTTCTTGTCTTCTTCATACTTGCCGGCATTAAAATATTATGCTCCGCTGCTGAATATTGACCTCACAATTGTACAAGGCGACGGACAAAACGAGTTAAGCTGTTTGGATCGCTTTACGAACTTGAGTAACTTTGATGCATTTGCTGTTAATATGGTAAAAACGAACTCAGGTGCTGACTATACGGATAAATTGAAATACTAAACGCACGGACGGCAAGAACACATAGTTTTGTCGTCTTTCTTGATTTCTCTAGTACCCTGTTCGGAACTTGCGTTTCAGAACAGGGTACCTGAAAGTTCGATGTTTAAAATTAAGTTATTACTGTATAAATACTTAATTTTAAACTCGAGGGGGGATGACATCCCCCTCGTATGGCAATATACACAAAGGCTATCAAAAGGACTGCAGCAGTGCGGTAGGGCGCAAAATACTTGCCGGACAAAATCATAAGGGGTTGTGATGAACGATACTGTACTTGAAATTAAAAATCTTTCAAAATCGTTTGCAAAAAATAAAGTACTTGAAAATATTGATTTAACCGTAAAAAAAGGCTCTGTTATCGGCTTGATGGGTGAGAACGGAGCGGGTAAATCAACCATGATGAAGTGTCTTTTCGGTATTTATACGAAAGATGAAGGTAGATTTTTTTTAGACGGCAAGCTGATAGATTTTAAATCTCCCAAAGATGCCCTTGAAAATGGTGTAGCAATGGTACACCAAGAATTAAATCAATGCTTAGACCGTACTGTTATGGACAATCTGTTTCTTGGCAGATATCCCATACAATTCGGCGTAGTGAACGAAACAAAAATGCAAAAAGATTCCGACGCGCTCTTTGCATCGCTTAAAATGAGTGTAAACCCGCGTACAATTATGCGTACCATGTCGGTTTCTCAACGGCAAATGGTTGAGATTGCAAAAGCTGTTTCGTATAATGCAAAGGTTATTGTATTAGATGAGCCTACATCATCGTTGACTGAGCGGGAAGTTATTAAGCTGTTTTCTATTGTTAAAGATTTACGCAAAAAAGGTGTATCTTTTATTTATATTTCTCATAAAATGGATGAGATTTTTCAGATATGCAGCGAAGTGGTAGTGTTGCGTGATGGTCGTTTAACACTCTCAAAATCTATTGACGATACTGACATGAATGAATTAATTTCAGCTATGGTCGGCAGATCACTGGAAAAGCGTTTCCCTGATGTAGATAACACAGTTGGAGAACCGTATTTTGAAGTAAGGAATCTTTCAACACGGTATGAGCCGCAGTTAAAAGATATTTCATTTACCGTAAAAAAAGGAGAAATTTTCGGCTTATACGGTCTTGTCGGTGCAGGAAGAAGTGAATTACTGGAAAGCATTTTCGGTTTACGGACAATTGCTTCAGGAGATATCCTTGTAGGGGGCAAAAAGCTCCGCTTTTCCAATAGTAAAGATGCAATGGACTATAATTTTGCACTTGTTACCGAAGAGCGGAAATTTAATGGTATGTTTGGAAAAGCCACCATAAAATTCAACACGGTTATTTCAAATTTACCCGCCTATAAATCATTGGGAATATTGTCCAACAGAAAAATGCAGGAAGCAGCGGATAGAGAAATAAAAACCATGCATACAAAATGCGTTTCCGCTGATGAACTGATTAGTGCTTTGAGCGGCGGTAATCAACAGAAAGTCATTATTGGAAAATGGCTTGAACGGCAGCCGGATATTCTCTTACTTGATGAGCCAACCCGCGGTATTGATGTCGGCGCAAAATACGAAATTTATCAGCTGATTATCAACATGGCAAAAGCAGGAAAAACAATTATTGTTGTTTCCAGTGAAATGCCCGAAATTTTAGGCATTACAAACCGCATTGCAGTTATGTCAAACTACCGGTTGGCAGGCATTGTAGATACGGGATCAACTGATCAGGAAGCTCTTTTGCGCCTCTCTGCGCGATACTTATAACTTATGGAGATACAAGATGAAAAATCAACATGATGTACAGCATACTTTCACCGATGAGCAAATTGCCCTTGCTGATATGGCGAAAATTTTAGAAGCAGATGCACAAGTTTCGGAATACAGTAAAAAGCTCGAAGCATTACGGGCAGAGGGTGTAACAAAAATTTCTCAATTGTATCAAGAAATTGCAATCCTCAAAAAGAATAAATTACTCTCGCCGCAGCAAAAAAATGTACATATTGCAGAATATCAGCAGCAGATAGAAAAAGCAAAGCGTATTGCTGCCGAAAACAGTCATGAAGATACACTGCTTACCAAACAAGCAGTAGCCCGTGTAAACAGTATTGCGACTGCATTTGAAGCAGCGGTTGTACAGAATGAAGATGCAAAGGCTGCTCAATATAAAAAAGATTACGCGGAAAAGGTACAACAGATTACCGCTGCAGCGGAGAAAAAGAAGCAGGACATTACCGCAGCATTTGCAGGTAAAAATTCTGAGGAGAGTAAAAGGGAGTTGCAAGAAGAGCTTGCTGCGGCGCACAACACTTTTAAATCTGCGCTATTTGATGCAAAAAATCAATATAGTAACGCACTTTGGAACTGTAAAAATGCAAAGCATCAAGTATTTGTTGATAGGGTACAAAAAAATATTCATTTGCGGAATAGCCGTACCAGTTTCTCTGAAAACTTCATTCTCGGTTTAAAAGACTATGCATTTAAATTTACACCTGCGCAGTTCTTTTTAGCAAATGGGTTGTATATTGCTATTGCAATTTTCTTTGTAGTATGTATTATTGTTGCCCCGCTATCGGGAAGCGGTAATTTACTTTCGCTTGCAAATATTCTTACTATATTGGAACAGTCTTCAGTGCGTATGTTCTATGCCTTGGGGGTTGCAGGTATTATTTTGCTTGCCGGTACAGATTTGAGCGTTGGACGCATGGTTGCAATGGGGGCAGTTGTTACAGGACTTATTTTACATCCGGGACAAAATATCGTAACATTCTTCGGTATGGGACCATGGGATTTTACCGCGCTTGCAATGCCGATTCGTGTGCTGCTTTCAGTTGGTATTTCCATTCTATTATGCGTGATATTCAGTATTTTTGCCGGCTTTTTCTCTGCATGGCTGAAAATCCATCCATTCATTTCAACTCTTGCTACTCAGTTGATTATCTATGGACTGTTATTTTTCGGTACAAGCGGTACTCCTGTCGGTTCAATTGATCCGGGAATAAAAGACTTTTTCGGCGGACGTTGGGTACTAGGTGTAATGAATGGGGAAGTAGTTACATTCCCAAAACTCATTATTCCTGCCGTTATTGCGATTATTATTGCGTGGTTTATTTGGAATAAAACGATACTGGGTAAAAATATGTATGCGGTAGGCGGCAATGCCGAGGCTGCCGGTGTAAGCGGCATCAGTGTATTCCGTGTTACCATGAGCGTATTTATTATGGCAGGTATTTTTTACGGGTTCGGTGCATTTTTTGAGGCATTTAAAGCAAATGCAAGTGCTGGAACAGGACAGGGATATGAGCTTGACGCTATTGCAGCCTGTGTTGTAGGCGGTATCTCATTTAACGGCGGTATCGGTAAACTGGAAGGTGCAGTAATTGGTGTCATCATCTTTACTGGACTAACTTACTGCCTTACATTCCTTGGAATTGATACTAACCTGCAATTTGTATTTAAAGGATTGATTATTATTGCAGCAGTTGCACTTGACAGTGTTAAATATTTAAAGAAAAAATAAGAAGCGACTAAACCTGTTCGGCAACGGAGTTATCGAACAGGTTTTCTGTGCAGTATTTTTGAAAGGTCGATCGATTATGAATTTTTCAGCAGTAGTACATAATTGCTGTGATAATTATTCTTATCCGCTAAATGACCATGAGCTTGCAGTAAGTATTAAAACAGGGCGGGATATTCAGCAAGTATTTGTCCTATACGGAGATCCCTTTGACGGCTTTGTAACGGATAAGGGCTGGAAATGGGCAGGAAAACGAATGCTGCTTACAGAAATAAAGCCGCTTGCGCATCATGTATGGCATACCGGTATTATTCCGCTTGCATTTGGGAGATGCAAGTATTATTTTGAACTGCACAGTACCTATTCTGAATCAGATGCTGTATTGCACGAGGAAATAGCATATCTGCTTGAAGACGGATTTTATACTCCGGCAGAAATAAGCACCATTACCGGTGTGATAAACGCTTTTAATTTCCCTTGGTTAAATGAAAAAGATTGTTTGCATATTCCTGACTGGATTGATAAAACCGTATGGTACCAGATTTTCCCCGACCGGTTTTGCAGATACGCTCAACAGCAGCGGGAAACAGAATTATCTGGACTTGTTTTTAAAACTTGGGCAAATGCAGATACACCGGTACAAAATAATGAATACTATGGCGGAAACATAGCGGGTATTATCAGTAAACTTGATTATTTAGCAGATTTAGGAATTAACGGTCTCTATTTAAATCCGTTAAATGCATCGCCAAGTGTTCATAAATACGATACAAGCGACTATTTCACGATTGATCCCACATTTGGTACGCAATTGGAATTAAAAACTCTGGTACAAGAAGCCCATCACCGCGGCATAAAAATTATGCTGGATGGAGTATTTAACCACTGCGGCTGGAATTTTGCTCCATGGCAAGATGTTATCCGAAAGGGAGCCGCATCGCATTACTGGAACTGGTTTATCGTATCTCATTTTCCAATTGAAACTAAGGAAGCATTCAATACGGATGGAGCGGTACTGCTGCCTTCCGGTGAAAATGGAAAAAAAGGGCGGTATAAAACATTTGCATATATTGATTATATGCCTAAACTGAATACTAATAATCCCGATGTTATCGAGTATTTGGTTTCAGTGTGCGAACACTGGGTACAAACTTTTGCGATTGATGGGATTCGCCTTGATGTCGCAAATGAACTTTCACATACCTTTTGCCGAAAGCTGCGGGAACGGCTGCTTGCCATTAAGCCGGACTTCTACATTATGGGTGAAATTTGGCATAATGCAATGCCGTGGCTACGCGGCGGAGAACTTGATGCAGTAATGAATTACCCGCTTGCTTCCGCTCTGTGGAAATTTGCATCAGATACGGCGCAAACGGCAGATACGCTTGAATATGCTGTCAACACAGTCCTGACACAGTATCCGGTTCCGTTACATGCCGCACAATTTAATCTTTTGGATTCGCATGATACGATTCGCCTCATTACTCGGAATAAGGGAAACGAACATACCCTATGGCAGCAGTATGCCCTCCTGTTTGCATTGCCGGGTTCCCCGTGTATATATTACGGAAGTGAAGTACTGCTTGCAGGGGGAGAAGACCCTGACAACCGCCGCTGTATGCCGTGGGCGGGTATTGAAGCCGGTATCTACGATCAGCACATCACTACTATGAAAGGACTGATTGCACTCCGCCGCACACATCCTGCGATGAAGGCTCTTAACTATCGGTTTGTACATACAATACAGGATTCTAAAAAAGATATGGCTCTACGCGTTGTGCATCTTCAAAAATGCTGCGGGCGGGATAATTTTTGGCGGCGGGGCAGCTCTTCAAATGAGGAAGCATTGGGACAACCTGCCGGCAGCGGCACGCTTCCTTACGAAGCAGTATTATGCAGCAGCATACCGTGCGGACAACCCACAGCTAACCGCTGCACAAAAAGCAGCATAGAGCTTATTCTAAATTTCGGTACGGCTCCTGTTTCTCTTACAGCAGTATTACAGGAAAGCACCTATATTTACCTAGCACATCAGTATGATACGATGTACTTACAGCCCGGAGGTTTCATATTTTTTGAGTCTCCGGTATAAGTAAACATATACCGAATTTTATACAGGGAATCTCTAAAAACTTCAGTTTTTGAAAGGGAGCTTTGCTCACCGGTTTTTCTTATCGAACAAGTCATTTCAAGGCAGCCTGCTCTGAAACGAAAGATTCCGAACAGGTTTATTCTCCATAAATATTGACAATCGTGCTATTTTTACTTATACTAATAGTACGCTGCTATAGTCATTAAATAGCAGTTTTGACAAATACTTAGGGGGATTCCTATGAAAGTAGCAATCAACGGTTTCGGCCGTATCGGACGTTTGGTGTTTCAAGCACTTGTTGAACAGAATTTGCTGGGAAAAGACAAGTTTGATGTAGTAGCAGTTGTAGACTTATCAACCGATGCAAAATATTTTGCATATCAGCTTAAATATGATTCTGTACAGGGCAAAATGAATGCAAAAATTGAGACCAAAGGTGAGGATGTTTTGGTTATCAATGGGCATGAAATTAAATGTATTTCAGGAAAGGGATTAACACCCGCTCAGCTGCCATGGAAAGATCTCGGTGTTGATATTGTAATCGAAAGCACTGGTCTATACACCAATGAGAAAGCATACGGGCACATCGAAGCAGGTGCAAAGAAAGTTATTATCTCTGCACCCGGAAAGAGTACTGATCCTACAAAGCCCATTAAAACAGTAGTGATGGGTGTAAATGAGCATGAATATGATGCTGCAAAGCACCATGTTGTTTCTAATGCAAGCTGCACAACAAACTGTTTAGCTCCTATTGTACATGTTATTTTGAAAGAAGGCTTCGGAATAGAAACGGGTCTTATGACTACTATCCATGCCTATACCGCAACACAGAAAACTGTTGATGGCGTATCTCTCAAAGATTGGCGCGGCGGTCGTGCAGCTGCAATCAATACCATTCCTTCAACAACCGGTGCTGCAAAAGCAGTCGGTGAAGTATTACCGGTAACAAAAGGTAAGCTGACAGGTATGTCATTCCGTGTTCCTACACCTACTGGTTCCGTTGTAGATTTAACTTTCCGCACAGAAAAAGATACTTCGATTGAAGAATTGGATAAAGCATTCAAAAAAGCTTCTGAATCATATATGAAGGATATTTTGGGCTACTGTGATGAAGACATTGTATCTACAGATATTATCCATGATAAGCGTTCTTCTATCTACGACAGCAAGGCAACATTACAGAACAATCTTCCCGGTGAAAAACGGTTCTTCAAAGTTGTTTCATGGTATGACAATGAATGGGGATACTCAAACAGAGTTATTGACTTATTAAAGTACATGACTAAATAAGGTTTGAACACTGCTGGTACACACGGAATAAAAACCGTATCTACAAGTACATAAAAAGGATTGGGGCAGCTAAAATCAAGGAAGATGTCCCAATCCCATATATTGCTGCCGGCAGTACAAATTAAACTACTAAATACCGAACCGGTACAACCGCTAAGACGGCTTATGATGCGGTTGCCTTGCTATAAGCTCTTGTACCGATTGCAAGAAGCCGCTATACTTTTTCTATGAAATATCAGAATCTTCCGGTTTATGCACAAAAAATGAGAATTTTAGAAAGTCTAAACCGTCATCAAGTGATTGTTGTAGAAAGTCCTACCGGCTCAGGAAAAACGACCCAACTGCCGGTAATCCTGCATGAAGCGGGATATACGCAAACCGGCATAATCGGTGTAACGCAACCGCGGCGGATTGCAGCACTTTCTGTGAGCGAGTTTATTTCTAAACAGTTGCATACCCCTCTTTCAGGGCTTATCGGCTATAAAATGCGTTTTGAAGATTATACTTCCCCTGAAACAAAAATAAAAATTATGACAGATGGGATATTACTCCAAGAACTTAAACTTGATCCGTGGCTCAGTAAATATTCTGTTATCATGGTTGACGAAGCACATGAGCGCAGTCTTAATATTGATTTTATTCTTGGTCTTTTAAAACGTATTTTACAAGAACGGCATGATTTTAAAGTCATTATTTCTTCGGCAACCATTAACACCGATATGTTTTCAATGTATTTTAATGAATGTCCGGTTATCAAGATTGATGCAATGACGTATCCCGTTACGCTCATTTTTGATCCTCCGCCGGTTACAGCCTCTACTGCAACACTGGCAGCAGAAACAGCCCTCTACGATAAAATTGCGATGATAACCGGACGGATTTTAAGCGAAGGGCGTAGCGGTGCCATTCTCGTGTTTCTTCCGGGGGAGCGATCTATTAAAAATTGTATTGAGCGGCTTTCAGCAGAACCGTGGTTTAGAAAACTCTATCCGCTGCCGCTGTACGGTAGGCTCAGCAAGGAAGAACAAGAGCGGGTATTTAAATCCCCGCCGTTCGGGAAAAAGAAAATTGTGCTTGCAACAAATATTGCAGAAACCTCAATCACAATCAATGATATAGCAGCTGTCATTGATTCGGGGCTTGCAAAGCTCAATTTTTATAATCCGCTTACCTATACTGCAAGTTTAGATGAAAGTGCTGTATCAAAGGCATCCTGTAACCAGCGGCGGGGACGTGCAGGCAGGACACAAGAAGGCGTGTGCTACCGCCTGTATACCCGCAAAGATTTTGAAACCCGCCCCATGTATACGGTGGAAGAAATTTACCGCACCGATTTATCCGAAGTGGTCATGCGTATGGCAGAGCTCGGCATTTATGAGTTTGCCGACTTTGATTTTATTTCGCCACCCGGAAAAAAAGGTATTATCGGTGCGGTAGATACGCTGATAATGCTTGGAGCCTTGCAACCGGATAACACACTAAGCAAAATAGGTGAAATGATGTGCCGCTTTCCGCTTAGTCCTCGTCAATCCCGCATGATTGTAGAAGCAATATTGTACTATCCCGAATCAGTGGAAGATGTACTGATTGCAGCAAGTTTCCTCTCTGCCCGAAGCCCCTTTTTGCTGCCAGACGGCGAAGAACTTGAAGCACGGAAAGCCCACACCGCATTTCATGATCCATTGGGGGATTTCGTCTCATTTTTGAAAGTATACCGCCGCTATATGCAAAACGATAACCGGAAAAAATTTTGCAGCCAATATTATCTTGATGAGCGGATTATGGCGGAAATTGCCAATATCAAAGAGCAGCTTGAATTGATTGTATCCGATATGGGTATACCGATCTTATCGGGAGACAAACCGGAGCATTATCTTACCGCTGTTGCCCGTGGGATGATTCAGTTTGTCTGCGCAGCACACGGACGTGAGGTATACCGATCGCTTACAACAGAAAAAATTTCCATACATCCGGGATCATGTATGTACAAGCAGCATAATGCATTCATCGTTGCCGGAGAAATTGTCCGAACATCCCGTATGTATGCCATGTCTGTTTCACCGCTTTCAAAACAAATTGTAGCACTTGTTGCTCCTGACCTACTCAAAAAACAAGATCGGAAGTCAGAATCGGGGATACAGCAACATACACTGCACGAAAACACCACCCGCAAACAAAATAAACAAGATACCGCCCGCAAATCGGCTCATACAGCAGCAGTACCTGCAACACCGCATACCAGTGAGCAAATAGTACGGCTCTACGGAAGTATGTATACCGTACAGAAAATTAACGGCAAAAAACACATACTGCTGCCATGGGAACAATTCCAACAAACGCTGAGCCGCCTTGCAGAAGAACAACACGCCTACTCTCGTAATCTCAGTACACTGGACAAAGAGGGTAACACGGCACAGTACGTAGATACAGACAAAAATCTGCACGAAGAAAATACTGATCAAGCGGTTGATTCGTATAACGGGGCATTAGAACAGCTCAAAAATATCCGCGCAAAAATACTCATCGGTGATTACGAACTACTGAACGGGGAAAAATTTTCACTGATTTTGAATATTGCATCATCATTCAATATTACTCCCATTGAATCGCAGAATACCTTTCCTCGCAGTAAAAATTTTTGCCTGCCTGATGATATAAATGCCCTGACTGAACTGCTCCCCCTTATGTTCAGGACTGCTGTTGCCAAGCAAAAAAGTAAGCAACTCGGCTTCATCACCCTCTTTAACGATGATAAGGATACATTCTGGTTCAAAACCTCGCGGGGCTTCCACACAACCTTACACGAAAATCTTGCCTCTGTACAAAGAATCATCGACGGTTTTGAAGATTCGCTCACTGAGGAGCAAAAATTGCAGCTTGGTATTCTCTATCGCAAAATGAATAAATTACTGTAAAATGAGAATACTGCTGCAACAGTCTATTGATTTCAAGGCAGTATCAGTTTCCATATACAGGATTGGCAATCGGGGATGTCTCAATAGTTGGTTGCTTTTTGGGGCTGTCCAAAAACTGAAAGCCTATCGGCTTTTTCTGTAAGGAAATGATTGATTATATCCGCTTTAGCGGATTGCGAAACAGTTTTTGATGGTGAGCCTTGCTCACCTGTTTCCTTAAGCTTTAGATGTGATGTCATCGCCGAAGCATTGTTAGATTGATGCCTGCCGGCGCGGAAAGGCGTGCGGAACCGACCTATAACATTTATTTCGACCAAAAATAAATTTATAGAAGATGTTTATGACGAATAAGGAAAAGAACGCCTGTCATGCTATCATTCATACTCATGCAACAGGAGCAAGTGCTGTTCCGGCAGGGTTAGCGCAAGTTCAAGGACTTGATAATGGTCCTTTATTTGCAATTGAAGTAGCAATGACTATAGAGCTTGGAGCGGTATTTGGAATTACTCTTAGTAAAAATGCAGCTACTGCTGCTTTATCAGGAGTTATTGGAACTGCAGTAGGAAGAACTATCAGTCAAGTTCTTGTTGGCTGGATTCATGGTCTAGGAAACGCTATAAATGGAGCTACAGCTGCCAGTGTTGTAGAAGCTATCGGTTGGGGTGTTGCTAAAAAATTTGAAGCACAAAGAGATGCCGAAGCATAAGATTTAAAAATTTACAATATTTTGTCAATTGTGAAAAATATTCGATATGAACCTAGATACTGTTACAAAGTATATGAAACAATAAAAAGAAATTTTCCTCTTGACATAGCGTACGATTATTCGTACGCTATGTGCTATGATGGGGGTATGTAAATGGCAGTAATGACGGCGACGGCAGCGAGAACTAATCTTTATAATCTTATTGATCAAACAAAAGATTATCATGAACCGATTATCATTTCAGGCAAAAGAAATAATGCCGTTTTAATTTCAGAGGACGACTGGAATGCTATTCAAGAAACCTTGTACTTGTGTTCGATTCCTGGAATGAGGGAATCAATCATTGAAGCAAGTAAAGAGCCATTGGAAGATAGTGTTAAGGAACTTGACTGGTAATGTGGAC
>JBQMYN010000069.1:0-12820 GCA_052173475.1 Treponema sp. | reverse complement strand
CTCCTCTACTCATATCCTGATCCTATCATACCTTCATACTTTTGGGACAGCCCCGTAAAGGTATAAGCATCAATAATATGATATTCTGTAAAAATGAGCTTTAGAGATAGGCTTCGGAAAGAAATTGAATATAATGATTTATTAATAAAGGAAATTTCTGCTCAAGTAGGTATTAGCAACAGTACATTTTTATCATATATTGATGCACGCGGGGTTCTGCCAAATGTTGAAACCGGAGTTAAAATTGCAAAAGCACTTGGCGTTTCGGTGGACTATCTTGTAACAGGTGAACAGGTTGTACAAGATTAAAAATACATTGCTATTAACAGCATTGTTCGTGACTTATATCAACTCTCCCCAGCTCAGGTGGAAACTGTTAAACGGATGATTCACGGCTTAGTCCGCTAAATAACTTCACAATGATTTAGAAAATTATAATGCGGAATCCCTGCACTCCCGTTGTTACCCTCTTGAAGAATATACGCCGGATAAGCTATACTAGCTAAATTAGGGTATTTATGGGAAAACTTACAAAAAAAGAAATTGGCGCACGTGTTGCGCTCCTTATTGCATCAATTATTTGGGGAACAACGTTTGTTGTAGTGAGTAAAACCGGTGCATATTTCCCTCCTGCATTTTTACTGCTGTTGCGCTGTGCGCTCGGGGGAATTGTTTTGCTGCTTGTTTTTATCAAACGAGTATCAAAATTGACAAAAGAATATGTTATTGTCGGTAGTCTGCTTGGTGTTCTTATGACGGGCGGCTACTTGATACAGACTATTTCGCTTACTACTGCAGGCTGTCCGCCCGGACGCTGCGGTTTTTTAGTGGCAACATACTGTGTTCTTACTCCCTTTGCAGCGTGGATTATCGAAGGGAAAAAACCGAACATATTAAATGTGTCCGCAGCCATTTTGTGTCTGGTTGGAATATTATGTATATCCTTACCGGATATGCTGTTAGAAACTTCTGTAGCTATGAATGCAGGCGATATGTATGCACTATTGAGCAGCCTTATTTTTGCAGTATATTTAGTATATATCGGGCAATATATGCGGAAATTTGATCCGATACTCATTACCATTGTTCATCTCTTTTTTGCTGCGTTCTATTCAGCAGTGTACAGCATACTGTTTGAAGACATTACCCACATTGTATGGAGCCGCACTTCAATAGCAGCGGTACTGTATTTAAGTATTATTTGCATGGCGGTAACAAATGTTTTGCAGGCAATTGGGCAGCGGGATAGTCCTGCTTCGACAGCGGCATTGATTTTTTCTCTTGAATCGGTATTTGGTATTATTTTTGCTGTCTTTCTTTTACATGAGTCTGTGTCGGTTATGATGTTCATCGGTTGTTTCTTTATTTTTATTTCAATTTTGATTTCTGAAGGGCAATTAAGCATACTTAAAATGGGGATGAGCAGGAATCTGTTTAAATACTTCCATTCAACCGATGTACGATAAAAATTTTACGCGATATGATGGTGCATACACTAAACGTGTTTGATAACTCCGTTTTTGAACAGGTTTATTCAAAAAAATCTATATCATTTCCTATTATGCTTGAAGAAACTTTATAATTATAGTATGCTGTATGTATCGGCAAAATGTACCGTTAAACGGTAAACAATGGAAGCGGTGCTTTCATAATTGTAGCGAGGAGTAAATATGGCAATTACTGATGCGCAATTTCAATTGGTCACCTTTCAGCTTGGTGAAGAGCTGTACGGTGTAGATATAATGGATGTAAAAGAGATTGTCAAAATTCAAGATGTACGGCAAATTCCGAATGCTCCATATTATGTTGAAGGTTTTTTTCATCTGAGAAATGAAATTATCCCAATTATCAGCTTACACAAACGTTTTCATTTGAAGAAAGCAGAGCTTGATAGCGGCGATGAATATATGGGCGGCTTTATTATTTTAAAAATCGGAAAATACAAAATAGGAATTGTTATTGACCGTATCGCCCGCGTTGTGATGGTTCAGCAGGGAGATGTTCAGCCGCCGCCCCAAATGATTACCGGTATCGGTACTGAATACATTAACGGTGTTATCCGTCAAGATGTAGGCTATCTTATTATATTAGATATTCGCCGCTTGTTTGATACAAAAGAATTACAAAAGCTGACAGCCTTATAGTATGAGGATCCCTGTTTACAGTTCCACTATCCGCCGATCGGAGATGGATGCAGTATTGACCTGTATGGTTGAAGAAAAAATAGGTCCGGGGGAAGCGAATCAAAAGCTCATCAAACTCATACGCGATATGTATCTTGCGGAAAGTGCCTTTGCGTTCCGTAGCCCTGCTATTGCACTCTATTATGTATTGAAAGCTCTTGATTTGCCTGAAAAAACAGGCATTATGGTATCTGCTCTTGCCCCTAAATGGCAATACCTAGAGATACTGAAGCAGGGCTTTATACCTATTGTACTTGATGTTGATCCTGCCAGCTTGCTGGTGTCGCTATCGGCTGTTGGAGAGGGAATAAAAAAAGGCGGGGGTGTTCTTATTCTCCATGAAACGCTCGGCAGCTTAAATACTATTGAGTCATTAGCAGAATTGGGAATACCGCTTATCGAAGATATTTCCCAAAGTGCAGGAGCGGTGTATGGAGAGACTAAGGCAGGCTGCTTTGGTGATTTTACCATACTTGGCTTAGAAGAGCGGGATATTCTAACGGCAGGCGGCGGAGCTGTTTTATTTTCTACCGACAAAAAAAAATGTACAGTGTTGAAAAATATTGTTTCAAATGCACCGATAACTGATTTTTTACCGGATATAAATGCAGCATTGGCAGCTATTCAAGTAAAGAATATGGATAAAAATATACAGCTTCGCACTGAAATTTATGATTCATATATACAAGCTCTTTTTCAAGCAAAGCATAAAACATTGCTATTTCCTGAGAATTTCAAAGCTCCTATTTACTCTTTTCCTGTTATTTTGGAAAATAGCGTTAAAGAGGTAAAAAACTATGCTAACCGAAAAGAAATAGATGTTGAGTTTGCGTTTGAAGATTCTATTATAAGCTATCTTGGTGAGGAAGCTGCTTGCACTTGTGCTGCATCTCTCGCATTACGGACGGTACTCTTTCCGCTGTATCCTCGTCTTGGGATAAAAAATACGGTAAAAATTTCAAAAGTGCTCGGTTCACTACCATAGGGTGAATGGTATGCAGTGTAAAAATGTTTTGATTATTTCATCAGTCTACAAAAAATATGCTGCTGAAATTGCAGATGATGCTCTGCATTTTTTTGCTGAGCAGGGAATATGTGCAGACTTCTATGAATATGATGGCTTAAGCGCATCGCTTCCTGAAAGAAAGACGTATGACTTAGCGGTTAGTCTTGGCGGTGATGGTACGGTATTGTTTACAGCCCGCTATTGTGCCCCTAAGGGGATCCCTGTGTTTCCCATTAACTTAGGAGCGTTTGGTTTTATTGCAGGAATAGAGACTTCCGTATGGAAAGATGCTCTAAGAGATTTCCTTACGGGTGCGGCAGAAAGTTATGAACGTATGCTTCTTTCCGCATCTATTTTTCGTAAAAATACCTGCTTTGCTGCTTTTAATGCGCTAAATGATATTGTTGTCTCAGGTGAGGGAATTGCAAAACTCATTAACCTTGCTGTCTCATTTAATGGTATTTCCTTTGGAACATATCGGGCGGATGGTGTCATTGTATCAAGCCCCACTGGTTCAACAGCCTATTCCGCTGCATCAGGAGGTCCCATTATGGATCCTTCTGTCGCTGCCTTTGTACTCACCCCTATTTCAGCTTTTTCTCTGTCAAACCGCCCGATTGTCTTACCTGCCTCAGGCACTATGCGTATTGAAGTTTTGCAAAACCGTCGGCAAGATGCTATTGTATCTATTGACGGGCAAGAGCTTGTCCCGTTGTATGAAGGCGATATAATAGAAGTAAAAATATCGGAATACCGTGTGAAATTAGTAGGATGTTCTCCTGCAATGTTTTATAACGCACTGCGTTCAAAACTAGCATGGTCCGGCTGTTCTGCGCACAGCAGGCACGACGAGTTCAACATCTCTCAAGGCAGCTAGGGAATGTTGATGCCGAATGCATACCATCAGCAAAGAGTTGGCAGCTTTTTCAATATCCTCGTCAGTACAGCTGATAGCGAGTTTAAAATTTAAGTCTTTATGCAGTGCAGAGATGAAAATGTACAAGGACGTAGGACATCTCTGTTTTGTCTCATACTAATCGCCAAAACAAGTACCGATGGAGCGGGCTGTACTGATAAGCCGATGACTTTCCGGGATATGTCTAATCTTTCCTGCAATTGCTGAAAGTGCGACCGGTTTTATGTCATTATTATGTAATGCTGTCAATATGCCATACTGTTGATTTCCGGCGTATTCTGCTGCAGCAGCACCGAAACGTGTTGCAAGCAGCCGGTCATAACCGGAGGGAACTCCGCCGCGCTGTACATAGCCCAGTACCGTAACGCGCGCTTCTATTTGCATGGTCTGCTCTAAGGCTTGTGCAATCCGATACCCGATTGAACCAATCATTTTGCTGCGGGATTTCTTCAAAATTTTTTTATCCATATCTTTTTCTTCTAAAGAACGGGCACCTTCTGCAACTGCAATGATCGAAAATCCCTTGCCGAGTGCTTTTCGTTTTTTTATGTGATCGGCGATAGCTGCAATACGGTAAGGAATTTCAGGAATAATAATCACATCGCTGCCCCCCGCGATACCGCTATAGAGGGTAAGCCAGCCTGCTTTATGCCCCATTGTTTCTATAATCATAATCCGGTTATGACTTGCAGCAGTTGAATGCAGCCGGTCTATTGCATCAGTTGCAATATCTACTGCAGTATGAAAACCAAAACTCATATCATTGTGTATAATATCGTTGTCAATAGTTTTAGGAACGCCAATAATATTCAAACCTTCCTGCATAAGAAGAGCCGCTGTTGTCAGTGAACCATTTCCGCCTAAAACAGCAAGACAGTCGAGCTTGAGTTCCTGATAATTTTTTTTAATAGCCTCTACTGTATCGGCACTAGTTAAACTCCCAGCCGCTTTACTTTTAAATGGCTTTTCCCGGGAGGTTCCAAGTATTGTACCGCCTCTGGCCAAAATACCTGATACGGCAGATTCATCAAGAATCCGGTATGCAGGATTGATAAGTCCGCGGTAGCCATGTTCTATGCCAGTAACTTTCATTCCATAGCAGTTTATTGCAGTGCGGGTTAATGCCCTAATTGCAGCATTTAATCCGGGTGCATCACCGCCTGAAGTGAGGATTCCTAGATGTTTCATAACACCTCCCTGTCAAAATTGTTGACTGCAAGTATTTTGCGATATAATAAACCTGTTCAGATCTAAAAATCTAACCGAGTTTTTAGAGATACCCTGTTATTAAACAGGTCTAATACCCTTTGAAAGCAGTGCGGTTAAAACTGCTCCGCCAAGGCAGCGCGCTTTGTCTGATATGGAAGTACAGTTTTGTTTTTCTGTAATGCGCGGGTCAATATCAGCTGTTTTTAAGCCTTTTGTAACGTAAAACCCGTCAGGTAAAATGCCCCGCAGTACTCCGCTTATTGGTGCCGGCAGCGGAGTATCGTTTCCATCTTCGCTGCGGATAGATGCAATAATTTCATGCTTTTCTACCACAGCACCAATGTCATGCCGGATCTGCAATATTCCGGCGGTAGGGGCATGGATGACGCGTAAGCTGCTTTCTCCTCCAATGAGCCCCGGTACGCCGGTATTCGGAAAAGCAGTCCCCTTATAGATGAGGCGGCCTAAATTGTGTCCTCTCATGGTTTCAATAACGATATGCGCATCTTGTCCCGCCGTAAATCCCGGTCCAAGGGCAATGACAAGCGGTGCCATAGCGATGCTGGTGCCGCAGTTTTTTTTGGCAATAATTGCGTCTACAACTGCTGTCGGCTGTAATTTTTGAATAAGCGAACCGGCGGGATCAATAGCAATCGGTATATACGCCAGCCGCTGCAAGGCGATTTCTGCATCTTCCTGCGCTATCAGGCGGGCTTCTATCCCTTCTATGGTAATACGTCCGATCCGTACAGCTTCACTAAATGAAACATACCGTCTAATTGCGGTTGGACTATCGGTTTCAAGTGCGAGGACACGAAAACCTGAGATATGGATTGCTGCAAGAACCCCGCTTGCCAAATCTCCTGCCCCGCGCACGATAATAAACGGTTCTGATTTTTTCATGTTCACTCCTTGGTGCAATGCACAGCACAAAACAATGCCCGCGCGTTGCAAAAAAAAGCCCTTTCGGGTGTAAGATTACCCGCATAAGATGATGCAGTTGTAAGGGCTTATTGAGTTTTGCCTTTGTAAGGCTGCAAAAATATTCAGGGCGATGAAGCCAATACGCATTAACCGGTTTCCCGATGGTTCGTACTGAAATAACACCGATTGTTTTTGTGGTGTTTGCCGGTATAACCGGCTCAGTACTGTTCCAGCCCTTTACTGCTTTTTGTTTACTGCCGTCGGCTTCAATTAAAACAACATCGAAGTCGGCTGTAAGCAGCGGAATATCCTCCAGCGGCGGAGCAAGTATTTTGTTCCCTTGCTCAATACCGAAAAATGCAACGCCCGGCAACAACCGGCAGGGTTCTTGAACCCCCATTTTTGTGGTGGTTGTTACTGCAACTCTTTTTTTCTGCTGCTGCAATTCATTTGCAATAGTTGTAATTGAGCTGGTTTTCCCGCCGCTTCCGATAAATGATACAATATCACCATTTTGCACGCAAAGCTTTTGAGATAATCGAATACGGTAGTATGCATTTCTCATGCAGCGTATATGCGTATGCTTGTCTGCGGTATACTGCCGCCGTTGCCGTCTATACTCGTTCATAGGCTACATATTTCTGCATTTTCTACAGCCGAGAATGTGGACATGCCTACTTCCCGGGCGTTCAAACAATTGTGCAATCAGCGGAGATTCAGGGTATACCTCACTGCCGCATACCGGGCAGCGTCTTATAATACCGTTTTCTGCAGTAGGATAGCAATGCGGACAGCCGTAGATAGAACACTGGCGATCCCCTGTACCCGGATAGATTTTTGTAATAAGTTTTTCAGTTTTTTTCATTACTGTGCGGCATACAGGGCATACGCCTCCTTTTCCCGGTGTCCCTTGTTTAAGGGGACGCTGCTTTTCTCTCTCAGCAGCGGCAACGTTTTTTTGCTGACGGGTATGAGGCTGCCCATCTGAGGGAAAAAGAGTTATTTTAATAAGAAATAATAAACCGATTGCTATAGCTACCAATATAAGCCACATAACCGGAGAAAAACCAATCATCATATTTCTTTACCATATACTATTTATAGACTTGCTGCAATACAGAAAAAGATGTATACTATAATAGTGGCATCATTATACATTATAGGAACACCGATTGGAAATCTAAGCGATATAACGGTGCGGGCATTGGAAACATTTAAAACAGTTGATTGTATTGCTTGTGAAGACACCCGTCATACGTTGAAGTTGCTTTCTCATTTTGAAATTAGAAAGCCGCTTATTTCTTGCCGTTCTCAAAATGAAGCGGAAGCTGCAGATCGGGTTATCCAATTACTTTCGGAAGGTAAGAGCGTTGCTTATGCAAGTGATGCCGGTACTCCGGGAATAAGCGATCCCGGCGCAGTGTTGGTACGAAAAGTACGGCAGATGGGCTTTCCCATTGTTCCCATTCCCGGTGCATCTGCGTTTTCGGTTATGGTAAGCATTGCAGGAACCGGAGATTCTTCTATTTTGTTTGAGGGTTTTTTATCTCCTAAAAAAGGGCGGAGAATGAAGAGACTGCAAGAGCTGTTTGCATTTCAAACAGGTTTTGTTGTCTATGAATCTCCGTTTAGAATTATAAAGCTCTTACAGGATATTGCCGAGATAGATTTAAACAGGCGTATTGTCGTAGGACGTGAGTTGACCAAAGTGCATGAGGAAATTTTATCCGGCACTGTATCTGAATTATTAGATATTTTTCAAGCACGGCAATCAATAAAAGGCGAATTTGCGGTTTTTATTTCCGGAAGGTCTTAATTTTTTTGCTTTAAATGCCGATAATGTGTAAGGAAGGCGGAGTAAATATGACAATTGATAGATTGAGCGGCATTGAACCCGTTAAGAATGTACAATCACTACATAGACCGTATAAAACAGAGAAAAATGTTAGTACGGACGCTATTTCCGTTTCTCAGGAAGCAAGATTGCTGTCTGAGGCAAATATGGCATTTGATGTTATTAAAAGAATGCCGGATGTGCGTGAAGATAAGATTGCAGAGGTTGCAAAAAAGCTGCAAGATCCATTGTATATCAATGAGGCACTTTTGAACACGGTTGCTGATAAGATTCTTGATGAATACGGCTTTTAAGTATTTAGGTGTTGTGTAACTATCTAATAACCGGTCGGTTATTATTTCTCGTAATTTTAAACGCTTAGTGCTATGAGTAGCATTTTTTTTGTATTTGTGTAATAGGATAAAAGTGTAGTAATATGTCTAGTTTTACTTTTAAGCTTTCGTCGAATGTGGTTCTTGGGAATCATTCGCTGGCAAAAATAGGTGTAGAAGCAGCTAAATACGGAAAAAAGTTTTTATTTGTTGTTGATCCGCTTTTGCATGAATCCGGTATCGCAAAGAAAATTATTGCAGCACTTGAAGATAGCGGGATTGATGTTCTCGTATTCGATGGGGTGGGAAGATCACCTGATTCCAATATAATAGAAAATGCAGTCGGTATTGCGCGCGGTGTGTTTGTTGACGGCGTAATTGCTTCGGGTGGTATTGGAGCTGTTGCTGCGGGGCGGGCTGTCGCTGCATTGTATAATGAAAAAGATTCTATTTATGATTTTATTGAAGGTACTCCTTGTGCTGCACTGCCGCTCCCTTTTATCGAAGTGCCTTCAACATGTAGGGAGCCTTTCACTTTTGCCGGTATTAGTCCTATCATTGACGCACGAAGCCGTAAAATTCATTTACTGAAATTACAGCAGGATTTGTGTAAGCTATGTGTGTTTGATCCTGTTTGCTATGCAGGCTTAGCACCTAATGCTGCTACTGCAATGGTATTGCAAGGTATCAACATTGCATTTGAGGGGTATATTTCAACAAAGGCGAGTTTTCTTTCGGATACAGTGTTGGGAAAGGCTATTGAGTTTTTTTTAATGTCGTTGGATCCGCAAAAGGAAACACGGGCAGGTACTCCTCCTGAAATGCTGATAGCACAAGCGGCTTGCCTTACAGCGATTGGCAGCGGGTTTTCTTCTCAAGGACTTGGAACGGCGATTGCACTCGCTTGTGCGGGGCGGTATAATATCTCTAGTTCAGTAGTAAGTACTGTTTTGCTACCACATATTTTGCAAAATGCACAGACTTCAAATCTTGATAAAATATTTAAAATTGGTAGAATGATGCAGTTTGATACACGCGGTATGGATTCGCTTACTATTGCACAAACAACTATTGATGAGATTCGCAGGCACCTTACACAAGCGAATTTGCCCACCCGCTTGAAAGATATAAATCTTTCAATAGAACAACTTGCAGTTATTGCAGAGGATGCAGTGTCGCTTAGTTTTATGAATTATGTTCCAAAACCGATGTGCAGTGATGATGTGTTTGAGTTATTAAAGCAAGCATATTAGTAATGATTGAGCTTTTTAAATTAACTGCACTGCCTCATACTCAAAAAATCCGTAAAATAGTTAAAATTATGGAAATACTGGAGAATGAGGCTGTGTGTAATGATTCTGACACGCTTGCTTTTTCTTGCGATTTGTTTTATATACGGGGTTTGTTACAGCACATTGCTGCCATATATCCCGATGATAGTGCGATACAATATGCAATGCAGTTGTTTGAGCAATCTGATTCTATTCCGTATCGCCGTATCTTTAATAGTATTCGTCATGCGCTCTATCATCATGCTAATATACAGCCTTCTGAGTGGGATTTGATTGCTCCCGGTCTGCACTATGGAACATATAGGCAGCCGCTGCATGTCCGTCCTTTTTTTCAGAATGTTATGGCGTATGCCGAGGATATTCGTGCCCCCTTTAACCTTGGCTCGATTTTCCGTACTGCTGAAGCGTTTGGTGCTGAAAAGCTTTTGATCTCGGAAAACTGTACAGCTCCTGACCATCCGCGTGCAAAACGGTCTGCAATGGGCTGCATAGATTATTTACCGTGGGAGTATTGTCCACTTGAGCAGCTTCCTGCAGGGTTGCCTGTGTTTGCATTGGAAACAGGCGGCACGGATATTTCGGTATTTGATTTTCCACAAGCGGGAATTGTATTGATCGGTTCTGAGGAGCTGGGCTTAAGTGCTGAAGCATTGAAGAAAGTTACTGTTGGTATTGTCAGCATTCCTATGAAGGGAATAAAGGCTTCTTTAAATGTCGGTGTCGCATTTGGTATTCTTATGCAGTATTGGACAGCATATTTGTTACGGGTGCAAAAAGAGCTGTTATGTGTTTCTGCGAGGGACAATAATACATTTTGATAAGAGAGGGGATTACTCATGATAAAATTAGCAACAATTGCAGGTTCCGATGCATCAGGCGGAGCCGGTTTGGAAGCGGACTTAAAAACTTTTCAAGAATATGGTGTTTACGGTATGGCAGCTGTTACCCTTATCGCTTCAATGAATCCCTACAAAGAATGGGGACATGAGGTAACATTATTAGACGAACCGGTAATTAAAGCACAGCTCGATACTATTTTTGAAGGTGTAGGTGTTGATGCAGTAAAAACAGGAATGCTGGCTGCTCCGTATACGATCGAGTTGGCTGCCGATTACATTAGCCGGTACAAAATTAAAAATTATGTCCTTGATCCCGTTATGATTTGTAAGGGCGGAAATTTGCCGTTGAATCCTGAGTTGAATGCACTGTTGGTGAAAATGCTGCTCCCGCTTGCAAAGGTGATAACGCCGAACCTTTTTGAAGCGGCTCAAATTGCACAAATGCGGATTCCGCAGAACCTTGAGGAAATACACGAAGCTGCTCAAAAGATTTATGATATGGGTGTTCCCAATGTTTTGATAAAAGGCGGTGCAAAACTGAAAAACCAAACATCGTCAATTGATGTGTTTTATGATGGGCATGATTTTCAGCATATCGAGGCAGAACTGATAAAAACTGATTGGAATCATGGTTCTGGCTGTACGATTGCGGCAGCTGTTGCTGCAGGCTTAGGATTGGGGCTTGAGCCGTATGAAGCGGCATTACGGGCAAAAAAATTTATCACGCTCAGTTTACGGAGTAGTTTTGCACTTAATCAATGGGTTGGACCGGGAAATCCTGCTGCATGGCGCAAGGCATTTAATTAAAAGTATTGACAGTTATCGAAATAGATAAGATAATGCGCCTATGCAAGTTGTAATCATCTCAGTTTTTATTATCATTGCCGTAGTCGCTTTAGCAACTGCTGTTTTAACTTCCCGTAGAGGAAAAGGTCAATCCTCAGGAGGAAGAAAAAACAAAGCTGCAATTATACGCGAAGTTACCAAACGGCTTGCACAGAATCCCAATGATGCGGAAGCATTATTGATGGCTGGTGATGTTTATTATCAAGATCAGGATTGGGAAAAAGCTTATACTTCATATTTATCAGTTATGAATCAGCTGCGAAGTAGGTCTCCGTCCGAGCAGTTTGAAATAAGTGTACGCTATGGGATTAGTGCGGTTAAGACAAATCGTCTTGGTGAAGCAAAAAAAGGGTTTTTATTTGCAAAGAATATTAACCCTAATCATTTTGAAGTAAACTATAACCTTGGTTATATTTATTATGTCCAAAAAGAGTATGAAAAAGCAGTACCGTTTTTGCGTAAAGCAATTGCTGCCCAGTCAGATAATATTGCTGCACTTAAGTATCTTGGATTTACGCTGCAAAATCTCCGAAAATATCAGGAGGCATTGCCATGCTTAAAAAAAGTATTGGATGTTCAGCCGGACAACAAAGAAACATTATTTGCAATGGGAGAATGTTTTTATGAGGTGGGTTCCAATGATCAAGCGATTAAGGTATTTTCACATTTGCGCGTTGTGCAGGGGGTCGGTCCCCGTGCCGCATTGTATGCTGGTTTAATCCACGTAAGGTCGAATCAGCTGGATAAGGCAATTGATGATTTTGAAGTTGGATTGAAGCATGAGGGAGTGCCGTTAGACCTTGCTAATGAATTGCGGTATAACCTTGCGCAAACCCGTATTAAGAATCAGGATTTGCAGAAAGCATTACAGATTTTAAAGGAAATACAAACAATAGCGCCCGGGTACAAAGATGTTGCTTCCCTTATTATGCGGTATCAAGAGCTTAATCAAAATCAGAACTTACATATTTATCTGATTGCAGGGCAAAGCGAGTTTGTCGGTTTATGCCGGAAAATAGTTTCCCGCTTTTATGCAAATGCAAAAGTTAAAATTTTGGATATTAGTGTATCAGCTTCGCATACTGATATTGTTGCAGAAATTGACACCTCTAAATGGGCAGACACAGTTATTTTCCGTTTTTTCCGATCACAAGGTTCGGTAGGTGAATTAGTTATTCGTGATTTTCACGGGCGTATAAAGGAAATGAAAGCAGGGAAAGGTATTTGCATGACTGCGGGTACTTTTACTGAGGAAGCGCGGCGGTTTACAGAAGGCAGACCGATTGATCTTTTTGATAAAAACCGGTTGAATAAAGTTTTGAATGTGATCGGGTAGGTTCCGGTAAAATAGCATTAGTCATGGGGCTGGCATTACCGCTAGCATAAGTAACCAACTTTTTGCCGCTGGCAATGACAGCCCCAAGTTGACGAGTTTTAAG
>JBQMYN010000068.1:0-13153 GCA_052173475.1 Treponema sp. | reverse complement strand
TCTAAAAAGCTATACCTGAGTTTTTAGAAATGCCCAATAGTGAGAGATAGAAAATCGCTAGGCATTCATAGACAGAATAAGCTCAATTTCTCCTAGTGGAAGGTCAACTTTTTCTGCGATAAACTCCAACGAAAAACCTTTTTTTGCAAAGTCAATTACTTGTTCGCGGAGAGAAACATTGAGTGAAGTTTTTGCCATTTCTGGGTGGGGATGAATTTGCTTAGTATAAATAGTAATGGAATCATTTTTATGCTGTTCCGCAGCTGATGCAGAGTTATGAGCTTCCGTTGCCGGCTGTTGATTGTCCGGTACGGGGACAGACGGTGAGTGAAAGGTTTGCATAACATCATTCTGACGCGCCCATTTTCCTTGTTCTGTTTCAATGAGTAAAAGATGCTTATCAGTATCGGCAAGCAATTTTTCAATACGTTGTATTTTATCTTCTAGCAGTGTAATAGCCGTATCAGATTCATGCTCTATATCGATGATCAGTCTATTAACCTCTTTACGCATTGTATCACGATAGGCATTTTCTGAAAAATTCCGTGAAACTTTCCAATAAAAAAATAACATCAAAATAATATTGACTAGTAAAAGAATTAATGAAACTGTAAGCATTAAAAACCTACCCTGAAATATCAACCCGTTTGCCAAGTAATGGGTCTTGGATGTAATAATATGATTTTTCTTTTTCTTGTTGATCGTTCTTATGCTGTCGCGTGTTGTTATTATTTGAAGAATGAAAAGAGCCTCCGTTACCTTCTTGCTGAATAGCTATTTTTTCTTCACCAGCAGCTTCTGTTTTTTGAACGGCTTGCTGGCGGTGAGCGGCATCCTCTTTATTTGCCTGTTGACTCTTTTCAAATTCGGCAGCAAATGTCTGTCGTTCATCGCCCTGTAATTTACCGACTTTATCAAGCTGAGTATATAATGTCTGTAAATCAATTGGCTGAATACCCACTTGGTGTCCTTTTTACATCTTCATCGTTTGTATAGTCCACGTATGTACCATACTTGACAAGTCCGTTTTCCAAGTGGAATGTTGTAGCTTTACAGTCAACACGGACATCCTCAACAATATCCTTAATGACAATCCGCACACCGGTATAAATATTGCCTGAAATAGAAACGCAGCCTTCCGTTTTTAATGTCGAAAGATAACGGCGTATTTGTTCTATTTCTAACCGTATTTCGCGAATATCCGTTTCGCAAATATAAAACAATTCTTTTTTCTTTTTTAATGCGGCTTCTTTTTCTGCGGGGAAATCTTTAATTACCTTTTTTTGACTTTCCAACGCTTGCACATCAAGCCGCAATGCAGCAAAGTTTTTTTCGTTATCAATAAGTTTCCGTTCGAGTGAAACAAGCCGCTCCTTACTGCGGGGATCAAATCCTACGCTTACCACAGTATCTGAACCAGCTGCAGGGCTGCCCAAGTTGCGGGCATATACACCTTCTGAGGCAGTAACTTGACTACCGATAATGTCTGCGCGCTTACCGCGGCAGATCACCTTACGATTAGCAATAACCTTTGAGTTTAGAATACCGTCAGAAACAATTACCATGTCGCCCGCTTCTACGAGTTCGATATTCTGAATAAATTTTGACCAAATTGATTTACCGGCACGGATATAGCCGCCCTCTTTTCCAATGATTCCCTGACTTACAACAATATCGCCTTCTGCATCCAGCGATGCTTTACCAACAGTGCCTTTTACTTCAATATTGCCCGAAGCCTTAATAGAGAAACCGTCATCGACATTGCCTTTAACATAGACTGTTCCAAGGAACATAATATTTCCTGTCTTGACTGATACATTCCCTTCAATCGTCATAATCGGTTCAACATTGATCTTATTTTTTACCAATAAGACTTGCCCATTCATTTCAGCGATAACGGTTAATTGGTCTTCTGCAAGCCGTGTATTCTTTCCAAGCGGAATGGCAATATCTTTTCCCTGTTCGGCAGGAAGATATTTCCCAGTAACAGTACGACCGCTTTCTCCTTCTTCAGCAGGAATTTTCTGCGCAAGCGGCTGTCCTTCGACAACATTTTGAATAAGATTAAGTTCTTTGAAGTTTATCTGACCGGTGCGGGATTCTTTTAACCGTACCTGTGTATTATCCGTTTCAAAATTATAGAGAATTTTTGCATCTTCGCCTTTTTTGGCAGGTATACCTTCTGCAATTAAGTAGTTTTCACGATATACAGGCATATCTTGAAATTCTTTTACCCGTTTTTCATTGATGCCGGAAACAACACGGTTGTTTGATAGGAATGTAATGATCATATCGGCTGACAAATCTGCTCCGCCAGCACTTGGGGGCGATACATACAAGTATGCCTTCATTTCATCATCACTAATTTCAACAGACATTAACGCATCATGTCCCTGCTGGTACTCATAGTTATCAATACGGATATATTCACTGCCGGCTTTTTTGACAACTGGCATCAAGACATCATCAGCCGGTACCGGCAAGTCTCTATCTCTTAGTTTTTCAATCGCATCGGAAAGGGTTGCAGCTCTTCCGTCACCTATCGGCGGAGTAACTTTCAAGAATACCCCATCAGGCGCACAGAATACAAATACATTTCCATCCTGATTTACTTCGACCTGCTCTGCATTAGTTTGATCGCTGCTCGCACTCGAGGTATTTATTGCACCGGCTTTCTTTGCTTTCCGGATTTCATAAGCGCGGATTTTCCAATCTCTCGGGTTCAATACGAAGAAACCTGAGGCTCCGCGCTGCAATATTTCATAGTCAATAAGTGAAGATTTTAAACCAAGCTCAACGGCTGCATTGCTAATTGCCTCATCAAGCGTAGCCCCCGTTACCTCTACAAAAAAACGGGAAGAATCTTTTTCATATTGCTCACGCATTTTTTCACATATTTGTTCAAGATGAACCATACTAGCTCCTACTTACTTCCCCTGCGGATATTCATCAGCTTTCTTTTTAATTTCCCATTTGCACTTGTATGAATTTGGGATACGCGGGATTCTGTTACTTCCAAAACTTTTCCGATTTCTTTCAAGGTCATATCTTCATAATAGTACATAATTAAGACTTTTTTTTCTCTATCTGATAATTCATTAATTGCATCAATAATAATGCGTTTCATCTCTTCCCGCTCGACAATTACATCGGGATTAAGTGAACTTGGAGCCTCAATGCTGTCTACAACAGATACCTGTTCTGAATCGTCTGAGCCGAATCGAAGATCGCTCAATGAAATGACACTTGTCCCCGATATTTTTAATAAAATCTGATGGAACTCTTCTACAGTTATACTGAGTTCCGATGCTATTTCAATATCGGTTGCAGCACGTCCAAGCCGCGCTTCCAATGAAGCAACTGTCTCTTCAATTTCTCGTGACTGTTGCCGCACTGAACGGGGTACCCAATCAATTGACCGCAGCTCATCAAATATTGCACCTCTGATGCGGGTAACTGCATAGGTATTAAACTTTACATTTTTTTCAGGATCATACCGATCAATAGCATCTAAAAGTCCAAAAACTCCGTAACCTACTAAGTCATCAAATTCTACATTCCCCGGCATACCTACAGCAACTTTTCCGGCAACGTATTTTACAAGCGGTGCATATTTTACAATAAAAAATTCCCGTATTTTGGCATTTTTTGTCCGTTTATAGTCTAGCCACAGGGTATCTTCCGGTTTATTTTCAAAATTAACAGTATCCATTTATTTTCAGCACCTATCCTCTTACTCTCCGCTTTGTAAAATTGTTCTTATTGCCTGAGCCATAACTTTTGTGTCAGCGTCAGTAGTCTGAATTTCGCTTACAGAAAAACCAGATGTAGTACCCTGTTCCCCATTAGAATCATAGGAAGCGGTATCAGGTACACTGGTATCTTCAGGCATGAACGCATCCATCGACGGAAGTTCGCCGATATCTTCTTGCGGGATTGCATCTTCAGTATTTTCTTCAGAAACTCCGTCCTGAGTACCGGATACGGCAGTACCCGTTGATTTTGTATCTACCGGTTCAGCCGCCGCACCGGAAAAAGTGTTTGCGGCATTAACGAATGCAGTAGAAGTTGATGAGCCTTGCTCTTCAGTATTTGGAAAGCTGGGTACGGCTTCCGCATCATCAATCGTGATATTAACATTTTCTCCAACAGTATGAGAATAGGAATCCGATTGCTGTGTATCCGTATCAGGTGTAAATTTATACCATAAAAACAATAGTAATGCAGTGAAAGAGCCGAGAACTATTCCTGTTACTATTCCGCGCACAATCACATTACTAATATGCACGCCGCTTATCATACCGATAATCATAGATAGTAAGCATGCTGCACCGGCAGAAATTAAGGGCGTTTTTAACTTCAACACAGACAAACCTCCATATCTACTAGATTATGCGAATTTTTACCTCTCGTCAAGCTATTACTCGCTGGGAATCCGCATTATAATGAAGAGAGTATCTCTAAAAACTCGGTTAGATTTTTAGAGATACCCGATAAGTTTTTGGACAACTTCGTTCCCTATTGCTCTTTTTTGTGTATGCTGTCAGTTATACATACCCCCTTAGGGGGAGTTCTCATGCGGACAATAAAGCCTGTGCGTACCGGCTTGTTTGTTTGCAAAATACAGGGATGTCCATGGCATACCCATTCACGGGGGGAACCGGTTTCAGGATCAAGCAGCGTATATGAATCTTCAGCGATAGCGCAAATATCAGGTCCGATAAATTCAATCGGTGTTCCAGCAGTGAGTTTGTTCATCGCAATAAATTCAAACTGATTCTTGCCTTTTTGTTCACCGATCGTGCCTGCCATGGTATAGGGCGATTGAGATTCTCCCCGTGTAGTTTTATTGGCATCATCTTTTGAAAAATAAAATCCAGTGCCGAACTCACGATGCGCCGTGTTAAACAGTTCCTGTATAAACGGTTCAGCTTCTTCTCTCCTGATTCGTCCAAGCAGCATATCTATTTTTTTCCGGTATGCACGGGTAACCAATGCCGTATAATACAGGCTTTTCATACGACCTTCTATTTTAAGCGCATCGACACCCGCCCGCTGCAAATCGGCAAGGTAGTCAATCATGCATAAATCTTTTGAAGAAAACAAAGCAGTGTAGCTCTCCCCTTCTTCAACCGGAAAATATTCTCCTTTACGCTCTTTTTCCTCCACAGCGAAGCGGGGCTGCGATATATCTTCAGAGGATTTTGCAAGCAATGAATAATCCCAGCGGCAGGAGTGTGTACATGCCCCGCTATTTGCACTGCGCCCTGTTAAGTAGGCACTGATCAAGCATCGGCCTGAATAGGCAATACACATTGCACCGTGTACGAAACACTCAAGTTCCATATCCGGTACACGGCTCTTAATTTCTGCAATGCTCTGTAAAGAAGCTTCTCTGCCCAATACTACACGTTTAAAGCCTAAATCACGATACATGCGTACCGCTTCGTAGTTGATACAGTTTGCCTGAGTGCTAAGATGCAGCGGGATATTTGGAAAATGTTTTTGTAAAACCCGTACCATACCAATATCCTGAATAATGAATGCATCAATCGGATACTGCTTAAAATAGTCAACCTCCGACTCGAATGCTTGCAAGTCTTTATTATGAAATGATATATTTAATGCGCATAGTAATTTTTTCGGTTTACCGATTTGCGCATACTGTGCTTTTAACGCGCTAATAGTTTTATATTCATCAGTAAAAAAATTATCAGCTTTTACCCGTAAAGAAAAATTTTTTAAGCCGATGTAGGCGGTATCTGCGCCGTATTCCCATGCGTAATGCAGCTTTTCCAAGTTCCCTGCTGGGGCAACTAACTCCATGATTACTCCTTCCGTTCCGTTTTAAATTGAGCTTGCACCCATAAGCCTATCTTTTCAACTGCGCGATGCGCTTCTTCTGACTGTTCCTCCATAGCCTGAAAAAGATGCCACATATTTTTCCATACATCGAGTATAACAGTTCCGCCGTCAGCTTCGATTTTTTCAGCGAGGCGTTCTGCATCAGCGGCTAGGATTTCTTTACTGCCGCATTGGATAAAAACCGGCGGAAAGCCGGTAAAAGTACCGTAGAGCGGTGAAACAAGCGGCTTTGAAAAATTTTCTTGCAAGGTATACCGGCTTGCTGCCGCTTCTAATGATTCCTTTAATAGAAAAGAATCTTCTTTACTCAGTGCTTTTAATCGAGGGTTTGAACACGTAAGATCAACCCAAGGAGAAATAAGTACCAGTGCTGCCGGTAATGGGATTTTTTCAGCGATAAGCCGGTGTCCTAAAGCGGTTACAAGCGCGCAGCCGGCACCGTCTCCTGCAAAGATAATGTTTTCCGGTTTTAAACCGGAAGTATGTATCATTTCGGCATATAGATTATATACATCATCTAAACCGGCAGGGAAAGGGTATTCCGGCGCAAGGCGGTATTCAGGCAAAAACAAGGCACTGTTACATTCGTGTGCAAGCGATACGCACATATTGCGGGCGGCTTTACACGAACCGCTCACAAATGCCCCGCCATGTGCATAGAGCACTGCGCGGTCAGCCGCTGCAAGTTCCGGCTTTATCAGATCGACAGGCAGTGTTCCAATAGTTATATGCTGAATATCTGCATGATTTGGAACATGCGGAAAATAAAAAAAACAATCGTACTCGGCTCTAATCACACTCAGCGGTGTGCTGTGCGAATACCGTGTCTTTTTAAACATTTTTTTTAATTGGCGTAATGAATGCCGTTCTGTTCCATCCATTTAGCCAGTATACTATGTTGTGCGCAAAAATTCCAGTCATAGAGTAAAAGGCATCTGCAAAAAACTCTATTAGATTTTTAGAAGATACCGTCGCCCCCTCCGTGGCAGCTTTGCAAAACGGACAGGGCTGTCCATGATTTGCCTCAGAAGCGATGTTTTGGCGATGCCAAAACTCGTGGCTGATACATGTACGTCCTTGTACATGTATCAGCATAACATCGCAAATTACATCTAGAGAAAACCGGTGAGCAAAGCTCATCTCTAAAAAACTGAAGTTTTTAGAGGTCCCCTAATGAGAGAAACCCCAAGGTACGGCTTGACAAAAGATGATAATTATACAAAACTATTAGACAAATGCAGTCATTGTTTATTCAGATTAATTCAGTTGCAAAAAATCCTATTTTTCTTGCAGCGGTATCGAGTTGGTTTTTAAGTCAGTTTATTAAAACATTTATTGGTTTTTGCGCATCCTCTATTCATACATTTAGTATATTTTTCGATCTTTTGATATGGAGAACAGGAGGTATGCCATCAAGTCATACGGCATTGGTAACGGCATTAACTACTACTATAGGATTCAAACAAGGGGTCAACTCCGACC
Organism: Treponema sp.; assembly: GCA_052173475.1. Classification (GTDB taxonomy): domain Bacteria; phylum Spirochaetota; class Spirochaetia; order Treponematales; family Treponemataceae; genus Treponema. Next base: position 5,806 of record JBQMYN010000068.1, on the reverse strand, counting down.
TGTTTGTTTTTGCCTTATTCTCCGCTATTATTGTTATCCGAGATGCCTTAGGAGTACGGCGATCAAGCGGTATACAGGCAAAAACACTCAATGCAATCGGACATGATGTAGCATATATCACAAAAAAAGAATTCAAACCTGTAAAAGAAATTCAGGGGCATACCCCTGTTGAAGTTATTGCTGGTATTGTTGTCGGTATTCTCACTGGAATATACTTTTCGCATTTGTATATAGCATAATTATGAAACAAATGCCGTTTTTTTTCTATTCGTTATCCGCTTTTGTCGTTACCGGATCTCTCATGCTTTTTATTGTACTGCCGCAAAAGTGGTATCAGCCGATATGGAGAAGCTATCAGATACTCGCAGTTCCGCAATCTATTGACTTATCCACCTGCGTTACTGCCGTTGAAGCTGCCGGCATACACGGTGCTGCCTTTGAGTTTTGCACACCGGCGCGCTTTGGCTTTTTACGCGAGCAGCATTATAACGGCGTACCGTTTACTCAAGAGCTTAGTTATGCACAATGGTTTTCTGACCCATCAGGAGCCTTTCGGTATGTGTATATCCCGTATACGTCTTTTTTATCATTTATGCAGCTGCTACTCATTCTGCATAAAGATATTGGTACATTCTATCTTGAATCTCCGTTCACTTATTCTTTTTTTGCTGCTATACCGGTAATTACCCTGTTTCTCTATTGTGTGAGCAGAAGCTCTCGTAAAGCACTCTTTACCGGAGGGGCAGCAGGTTTTTTATGCTATGCCTTTACATTGAACAACGGGCTTGGGCTTACTGCGGCATTACTCAGCCTGCTCACAGAAGCATATTGGATGGAAGCAATCGACGGCGGCGAGACAATTATGCCATGGAAACAATTGAAAGAGCGGATACGAAGAAATCGGCTGATGCTGATCTTACCGGCGGCTCCCTTTGTTTTTGCAGTTTTATCGGGTTTTGTATCTTTTATTTTCTTCTGCCTTGCACTCATACTTTCTTCGGCGGCACTTTTTTCAGTATACAGTTTTTTGCATTTAAAAGCGCAAGATGAAGATAAAAACCGACTGCATCCTTCTTTGAAAGTATTTGCCATGCACCCCGACTCATGGTACCGCTTTTGGAATACGCCTACGGCACTCGGCATAACAGTGCTTACAGCAGGATTACTACTTATAGCGGCGTGTTCATTGTTTTTTTCACCCAACCGCTTAGATACGCTTGAGTTAGCGGTGCCGTCTCCGATAGAAAAATCTTCCGGCACGTTCTCTGATGATACATATTTTGCTGCTGTAAAACTACGGACGGCAAATGCCTTACCCGATTTAGGCAATTATATTTCTGATTGCTGGTATGAATCGGTTTTCCCCTATATGAATGCGCACCGGTCTCTTATCCCTATTGTAAAAAATACCCGTGCATCCTTTGATTATTTTTATGAAAAACCTGATGGAACGCTCCTCCGTGAGGAAAAAACACTCTATGAGTTCAACACCGCCTTTATACTTGATACCTTACAGCGTATTTCCGGCGACACATTCCCTTTAGAGAATATGCTGATCCGGCAAGGCGGCTTTACCGCAGTAGAGCATACCTATATAAAAACTGGAATTTTTACTCCTTGGCTCTCATTTTTTCTTATTCTGCCCTCATTGTTTTTTCCTTGTGTTCTGATTATAATAGCGAGGAAGAAATGATACGGTTTATAGAATTAAAAAGAGGGCAGCAGCAAATTAAATACGCCTATACGCAGCCGGTATTTAAGGGTAACGCATTTTTACCGCAGCATGCGGTTATCCCCTTATCTTTTCAAACGGATACGCACACCGTTCCGCTCGTTTCAGCAGGCGACACCGTTCGTGAAGGACAAATTATTGCGCGGGCAGCCGATGGCAGTTCTGCGCATATTCATGCCTCAGTACCCGGCTCAGTGTCAGGTTTTGTAAATGCCTATTTACCCGGTGGCAAATTGTTTACCGGTATTCATATCCGCACTGAAGGTCGTTTTGATTTTCTGGGAAAAACACGTGAGTCGACAGTATGGCGTGATCTGGAAGAGGCTCAACTCCTAGAGCGAATACGCTTTGCAGGATTAATCAATACGGCACAAAATTTGGAACCACTTGTAGAGGCTCTCATCGCTGCCCGTACTAACAATACAACAGCTCTTACAGCGGTACTTTATGACAAAGACCCTACCTGCAGGCTGGATTCTTTTCTTACCGCACAGTTTTTAACCGGCGTTATGGAAGGGCTTGCCATTGCCGCCCGAACTATCAATGCGCAAACCATTACTATTGAACACAGTATGGGGAAAAAAAACGGAGCACTTCACGAAGCGGCAGCACATTCATTTGATGGGCAAGAAGTACGTTTTATTCCAACGCCAGCTTCTTATCCTATTGAAAACCCTGCTATAGTACAGGCTGAAGAAAATGCCTTTGTGATTGATGCGTACTCAGCCTTGTCGCTCTATGAATCAGTTGTATATAATGAACCAATGCTGACTTCGTATATTATGCTGACAGGTAAAACGATAGACCAAGCGACCGTATTAAAAGTAAGGATAGGTACGCCGATTGGTAATATTATAGAAGAATGCGGCGGTTTTAAAACAAAAAATACTCATATCATTTTAAATGGATTGTTAAGCGGTATACTGGCAGATTCGCTTGATTTACCAATTGGGAAAGGCATAAAATCAATTCATGCGGCAGGAACTGATATTGAAATTCAGAACAACGCAGAGGAGTGCGGTCATTGCGGATACTGTTTACGCAGCTGCCCCGCGTACCTTGACCCTATTGCACTGGTTCGGGCACTGGAAAATAGTCAGGCAAGTGATGCACCCCTATCTCACGAGGTTAAACAAGCTATACAGTTGTGCAGTGGGTGCGGTAATTGTTCGGCAGTATGTCCCGCACGGATTCCCTTGTCAACGCTTATCAGCCGTTCCGTTCATAAGAAGGAAACAGTATGGTAACAATCAATGCGCAAAAAACATTTTCTGGACCATTTGTGTACAGTTCGATGCAAAAAAATCATCAGGCATATACGCTTACACTGCTTCTTACACTTCATATAGTAGTAATGGCGTTCCTACAAGATTTTGCGGGTCTAACACTTGTTGTACTCAGCGGAGCAGCGGCAATCTGTGCATCTGCTGTAATAGGATACTCCAAAAAAAAATATTCTTTTGACATTCATGCACTGCTTATGGGATTGCTGACCGGCTTCTTTTTACCGGTACGGGCGGGATTTTTCTTTGCTTTTATGGTTACTTTTTTGAGTTATTGCCTTACATGGGGTGCTTTCGGCGGAAAAGGTAATAGTTGGCTGCACCCTGTTATGTTTGCAGTGTGTATTGCATATATTAGTAAGCCTGAGTGCTTTATTCCTCCTGTTTCTTTTGAACAGCTTAACGCAGCAGGGGGCGTGTTTCCCGCTTTAAATGCTGCGGGAATAAGCCGTTGGGGGATTGACCAGCCGATAACCTCGCTGCTTAATTCAAAAATTCTGCATCCATTGGGGGTAACATTACCGGAAGGCTATATTAGTTTATTTTTTGCCTATCCTGCCGCACTCCCCGCTTTGCGGTATAACGGTATGACGCTTATCTCGTCCATTATTCTGCTTTCACTACGCGCAATCGAGAAAACCGTTCCCTTTGTATTTTTAGCAGTCTACGGTTTACTCGTGTATGTATTTGCTGCGTTCCCCGTTTCAGGCGGGTTAGGCGGCGGTGATATTCTTGCAGCATGGCTTACCAGCGGGGCTTTTTTTACAGCTTTTTTTATCATACAGAATGCCGGTTCACTACCCCGATCGCAAGGCGGCAGAATAGTATCAGGTATGATAATGGGTATTACAGCTTTTTTTATGAGCGGACCTGGGATGAATCCCGTTGGGATGCCCTTTGCTGTATTATTAACTAACTGCCTTACCCCCTTGATTGAGCAGCTGGAATCAGCTTTCTACCGGAAGCGGCGGAGCCGTGTATGACTGATATTGTAAAAAAACGGCTTATAAAATATTCCGCTGTTTGCGGTTCTATTACGTTAATGCTGCTTATGTTTTACGGACTTTCATATTTCGGAACCATTGTCAGACGGAAATATACCCTACGCACGGCAACCGCAGTATGCGCAGCCGCTTCCGCACTGCAAAACCATGCTGTCAAAATAACCGGCATATACGCCGGAAAATCGCAAGGACTTTTATTCCGTTATAGTTTGACAGCAGTATATGATGAAAAACCAGCGCGCCTATTCTTACTACCGCTTGCGGGGCGTTATGGCGTATATACTGGTGTTTTTTTATATGAAGCATCTGTAGGCTGTATTTTTTGCGGGCTAACCGGTACAGGAGCATACAGCGATGCAGTGTACTGCGGCATTAGTCCGGCAGCCCTTGCCGTACAGCGGAAGAAAGTTGAAAATTTTATGGCAGGAGCTGTGCCGTGATAAAAAAGTCAATGATTTTCTTTCTCGGTTTGTGTCCGATCATTACTGTAACTGCTCATTTCGCAGAAGGTATTATCTTTGCCGCAGAGTTTTGGTTTTTGTTCGGGATGAGTATATTTGCTCGTTTTATTATCCGTGCTGCACACATTACACAGGCAGCGGTATTTTTTGAGTATTTTAGTATTGCAGCAGGTTCAGTTCTCTACTATTTGCTGATGCAGCTGCTTTTTCCGCTGTTTATACTTCCGCTTGAAGTGTATATCTATATGCTTGCAACACTTTCTATCCTAACAATCAGCACGGCATACTATTATACACACAGCAGGACACTGATACTGCCAGTATGGTACACGGTACTCCTGCTCTGCACCGGTTTGATGCGGGAACTCTGCGCATTCGGTACTATCTCGCTGCCTGCGCCATCAGGATTACTCACACTGACGATCTTCGCATTTCTTCCACCGCTGCGGTTTTTGGGAAGCGGCGCAGGTGCTTTGATTATGCTGGGGGCATCGTTATGGGTCTTCCGGTTTTCTCAAAAAAAATTACCGATAAAACTCCCGCGTGAGGACAAGGAGTAACCAACATGCTGCTCATGTTTTTTTATACATTTTCCGCTTCGCTTATGTTTATTTATGGGATTGGACTTGAGCGGCTATCGCTTGCCGTACAATCAGGAACATGGTATTCTAAAAAAATCATTATAGACTCTACCATTATAGTGATGTGTGCATTAATCGTAAAGACCGTCCTGTATGTGTTGCCGAATTTCCTGTTGTTTACCATACCGCTTATAGCCGCTGGGCTGTTCTACGGCTGTAAACTAGGAGCAGATCGGCTGCTTTTGCACAAAACCGATGCTTTTGAAGAAAAAATCTTCAGTTATGCCCTTATCCTGTTTTCAGTATATTACAGCGCAACATATATTGAAACGCTTATTGTGATTATCAGCGGTATCGGCAATCTTGTTGTATGGTCGTGTATTTTTTGTAGCATTAAGCAACGTGTTGAAGCAGTAAACTTTCAGTACCGGTGGAAAAATGCGCCGCTTTTTTTAATCGGGTTGGGAGCGGTAGGACTGGCACTGTATGCATGGGACAGTGCATGGCTGACTGATATTATCTTTTAGGACGGGGATGTCATTGCCGGCGGCAAAAAGTTGGTTACTTATGCCATCGGCGTTGCCATCGGTATTGCCATCGGCATCAGCAAAGCTGATAACGAGTTTAAATTAAGTCTTTATACAGTAATGACTATCAGAACCGCCATGGATGGCATCGTTCAGGAATGAGCGTCCGTGTTCATTCCTGAACTTTGAGTTTTTTGTTAGAAAAACTCAATACTGTT
>JBQMYN010000067.1:0-13232 GCA_052173475.1 Treponema sp. | reverse complement strand
AGACTGTAAATCTGTTGGCTCCGCCTTCCAAGGTTCGAATCCTTGTCTCCCCATTCAATGTAAAAATATTCTTTATGAAAAAAGCTATCTTTTAGAAGATAGCTTTTTTCGTTTATACTTATTCTATTCCTACAATATAGTTGACTAGTCTTCCACATTGCACAGATAGCACGGTTTTAAGCACTGTATTTCACGATACCATATCAGATATGTTCGATAACTTCATGAAGATAGAAGGGACATTGAGGGCTTGACAAAAGCCGATAAAAAGACAATGAGACCGCAAAATATTATCAAGCAATACTTTAGCGCACAAGAGCCTTTGAGAAAACTACTAACAGACATAGCTCTGTCTCCCGTGCAAGGATGAAACGCTTTATGTTTCGCCGCTTCTGGACTGCTACAATGGGGAGATCATTTCTCTTGCTATGGATACGAATATGAGAAAGGAACTATGCATAAAAACGATAACGGATGCATACAAGAATTTTGATATACAAAGCGGAGCGATAATTCACGGCGATTGCGGAAGTCAGTATACGAGCGGCGAGTACAAAAAGACACTCGGACAGCTGCATGCTGTTCAGACTATGAGCGGAGTAGGCAAGTGCTGAATTAATACCCCTGTTCGGAAACTTCCGTTTTTTAAGAGGTTTTCCTTAAGCTTTATTTGCGATGTTTTTTGATAAGTCATAACAGTTAAATGACTTATCAAAAAACTCGTTGTCAGCTATGCTGATAAGGCATCTTCTAAAAACTATACCTGAGTTTTTAGAAGATGCCCGACATTACAGTGTAATCTAAAGAGAACTCTCCTGCATTTGCCCCTTGCCGAAATAAACCTGTTTGGAACGAAGTTATTGAACATGCCGAATACATCTTGACATAATTGCTAATATTTTAGATGATAGGCAACTAGGTAGTGTAATGAAGTTTACAAAATCTTTTTTACAAACAATGTCAACAGATGATCTTTTACAACTGGCAGATAAGCATGGACTCTTTCTATCGGCGGATCTTACGCGCAGACTTCTGATCGGTGAATTGCTCGATATTGATGATGACAGCAATGAAAATGATGCTGATATTACAGCTGTGCACAGTGAGCAGAACATGGTGCAAAGTTATAATCTTACAGAAATTCATGTTGCTGTGAAAAATCCTATGTGGTTTTTTGTGTTTTGGGATTTTCACGCACATCTGTATAAATCTTTGATAGAATCAAAACAATTTTCTCATTTCTTTTTGCGGGTACATTCTTTAGATCCGCATAACCGCGCTGCATCGCTTGATTTTTTTGATATAGCATTACCTGAAACTGACCGAAAGCGCTATATTCATATCTCATTTGATGAGTGCTTTCATCGTATTGATTTAATGGTTTCTTTTTCTGATGGGCGGGAACAAATACTTGCTCAATCAAACCGAATCAGTATGGCACGGAAAAATATTCCGCAGCAGCTTTGCGTGGCTCAAAATCATGCAAATAAAATCATTAGTTTATCCGGTTTATCAGCATTGAAGAAATTACATTTTCAGAATTACCGGCAAGCGTTTTAACCATATTGTATGCAGTAATGGCTAATCGGCAGCAGTATGAATTTATATTTTATTTCGAGGTAGGTAATGCCCCAAAAGACACTACTTTTTATTTTCTATGCTCATGTACCCTATGTTCGTAATGAAGTTCCTGAAAATTCTGTAGAAGAATGTAGATTTTTTGATTTTTTGTCGTATACATTTCTGCCTTTTTTGCGTATGTGCAGCCGTCTTGAAACAGATGGCATCCCTTTTAGATGCGGACTGGTAGTGTCTCCGCTGCTCTGTGAGATGCTCAATGATGTACTACTCCAAGAACAATATATCCGCTTTCTTGATAATCATATTGATTTTGGAACGAAAGAGCTTGCACGGAATACGGGTACTCCCGCAGCCTCATTTATTCAAAAACGTATTGAGGCTTTTCAGCAGGATAAAACAGAATTTGTAACGGTTTACCGTAAAAATCTTCTTAAAAAAATCAATAGCTTTATGGTAAAAGGCTTTATTGAACTCTTAGCAACTGCTGCAACGCCTTGTTTTTTTCCGCTCTATCAAAATATGTCAGAAGCACTGTTAGCGCAAACAGAACTCGGTTTATTGAATTACCGTGAATATTTTTCTACTGCCCCTTCGGGATTTTGGTTTCCCGCAATGGGGTATAATACCGGTTTGGAGCGTATTATCAAGCAATATGGATTTGATTATACAGTCCTTGCGAGTCAAAGTTTTTTATTTGCACAAAAAACTCCGGTAAACGGTATTTTTTCACCGGGGATGATGGATAATGGTCTATTTTGTTTCGGAAATGATGCACTGGCTTCTGCTGAAATCCTGAGTGCTGAACAGGGAATGTATACCAATTCACTGTATCTTGACACAGAACGGGATTTAGGGTTTGAATTGGATAAGGAATATCTTAATTCACTGTTTAATGTTGAAAAAGGTCGCCGATCTACCGGATATTCATATATGCAGCGAAACGGTACAAACTACTATGATAAGGAGTCTGCAAAACGGCAGGCAGAAGCAGATGCTCGGTTATTTTTGCAAAATAGAAAACGTACTTTTGAAGAAATAGAACACCTTGCGCATACGCTGCCGCTTTGTTCTGTTTCTGTACTGCCGCTTCAATTTTTCGGCAGTATGTGGTATGAAGGGTTTGATTGGCTTGAAATGATATTTAGACGGGCAAAGGATGCAGGTTTCGCATTGAACCTGCCTGCCGATTATCTTAAACATGTGCATCAAGTTCAGCATATAGAACCGTTTTATGCATCAAATTTGCCAAGCGGTTATGCAGATGAACTGATAGATAATTCAAATGACTGGATGTTTCCAGCTATTCAAAAAGCAACGGAGCGGCTTATAGATATTGCTTCCCGTTTTCCCGATGATCCGGGATTAAAGGAGCGTATTTTGAATATGGCAGCAAAAGAAGTGCTGTTTGCCCAATCAATGGATTGGCCGTTGCTGGTTACTATGGATATGTCTGCCGAATACGCTGCACAGCGGTGCAATGAACATCTGCGCGCATTTACTACTGTCTATGAATCGCTTGGTTCCGGTGTTGTCAGTACTGATTGGCTTATCAAGCGGGAGAAAAAATATCCTGTGTTTTCAGAAATGAATTATCGTATTTTTCTGAAAGATCGGTAAAACAAAGAGGTTTTCATATACGGTTGTATATAGTGGATGCCTAACCGCCGCGGGCATCGGGGCAGTCAAAAAACTGAACGCATATCGGCTTTTCCTGTAAGGAAATGATTTATTATGGGGCTGTCCAATAAGTTCAAAAACACCCTGTTTGCAGCATTGTGTACGCTATATCTAGTGCTATTTTAGTTTTAAGCAGCTGAAAAATGCTCTGAAATATAATTTTTGGACAGTTTCTTTACTTTATTATGGGAGTATGTATGAAAAATATGCGCAAATTGGTTTGCATCATTATCGGAGTTTCTTTTGTTTTACACATTGCTGCCTGTTTAACAGTTAATGAACACAATCCTCCTAAACTGATTGCTGCAGAAATTCCTCAGCAAGAGGAAACAGCTCTTTCAGGAAACAGTGAACAGCCGGAAGAAGAACCAATTCCCCCGCGCATTTTATTTGCGCAAACCTTGCAAAATCTTGTCAATGAGCAAAAATGGGATGAAGCTCTTGCTCTCTTCGATACGCTGCCTGAAGAAGATTTATACACCCCCTCAATTCAGAATTTAAAAATAGCAGTTCTTATTTCTATGGGGAAATTAGCTGAGGCAGAAAAAACAGCAAAGATGCTGGAAAAACAAGACCCGCGGAACCTAAACACGTTATACACGCTCACTATGATTGCTCAAGCAAAAAATGACACAAAGATGCGGAATACGTATTTGAATAAAATTATTGCAATTGATCCGCATAATGCACAAGCTTTACAAGAACAAGGGCTTGATTTATATACACAAGGAAACTATAAAGCGGCAGGTCAAAAATTCAGTACAATTTTAAAAAAACACCCTGATAACATTGATGCACTGATATGGCTGGGAAAAATCAACTATATGCTTAATGCCTTGCCGGAAGCGGAAGAGTGCTATACCATCGCCCTAAAGCATGAACCAGACAATAGTCTTGCCATTGCAGAGCTTGCCCGTATCAAATCAGAAACAAAGCGCATGGCAGAAGCAATCAGCGATATAAAGCGTGCTATTGAGCTTGACCCCGATGAGGCGCACCATTGGACAGACCTCGGCTCTTACTACCTCCAGATAGGCAGGAAACCGGATTCACTGGCGGCATTCTCCCGCGCAATTGAGCTTATTCCCGATTCCTATTTTGTGCATATTTATTTAGCAGGGTTGCATGATGATTTGGGAAATAAAGAAAAAGCGATACACCACTACACAAAAGTAACAGAATTATACCCTCAATACTATTTTGCGTATGAAAGTTTAGGCGTACTGCTCTATGAAAAACAAGACTGGAGCGGTGCTGAAAATGCGTTCCGTTCTGCCCTGCAATATATGCCGGAAAATACACACTATGCACTTATGACCGGACTATGCGCCTATAAACACAATAAAAAACCGGAGGCAAAAGCGTTCTTACAAAAATATCTTAAAACAATTGATAAAGAAAAGAAAGAATTAGACTATTATTTATGCAGGCTTTTTATTGATTTTGCAGGTGATAACGATGTGTACAGCCGGCTTGCAAAAGAAAAAGATGCGTCAGCAAAAATGAAAAAATCATTTTATCTTGCAGCCTTTTATCAACTGATTGATAAGTGGAATATTGCAGAAAAATATTATATTGACATAAAAGTAACATCAGTACCAAATTTTTTTGAATACCGTCTTGCATTGAGCGAATTGCAAAATCACTAACGATTATGCGTAAACTCTTGTATTCCGGTGGTACTGCAACCATAGAGGTATGATAAAAAAGGAAAAAATATGAATCAGGTACTAAAACGAATCACCGTACAGAACAAAGAGATTATCTTATTGGGTACTGCCCATATTTCTCACGAAAGTATCCGCGAAGTAGAAAACTGCATTCGTACTGAACAGCCGGATTGTGTCTGTGTTGAACTTGATGAGCAACGCTGTAAAACGCTCATGGATACAAAACAATGGCAAGAACTCAATATTATTGAAGTCCTGAAAAGCGGAAAAGGTTTTTTACTGCTTGCTAATCTTGTGCTTTCATCTTTTCAAAAGCGGATTGGCGATGATGTTGGAGTAAAACCCGGTGATGAAATGAAAGCGGCACTACTAGTCTCTCAGGAACTTTCTATACAGACAGCGTTAATTGACCGCCCCATACAAACGACCTTAAAACGGGCGTGGGCAAAAAATAATCTGTGGGGTAAGTCTAAGCTATTGGCAACCTTATTCGGCAGTGCCTTTGCTACAGAAAAACTGACCGCACAAGAAATTGAAGCACTGAAAGAAAAAAGTGCTATGGACGAGATGATGCAGGAAATGGCAGAGTATCTTCCGGCAGTAAAGGAAGTCCTTATTGATGAACGGGATAGATATTTAGCTTCTAAAATTTGGAATGCGCCGGGAACAAAAATCACGGCAGTAATCGGAGCGGGACACTTACCCGGTACAGAATCCTATATCCATGCACTCGCCAACGGCACAAAAGGCAGTAATGTCAGTGATATTGATCAAATTCCGCCAAAAACATTTGCAGCAAAATGCGCCGGTATGCTTTTTCCGTTTTTGATTATTGCACTTATTGCAGCGGGTTTCTTTAAAGGCGGTCTCAGCACCTCAACGGAATTGCTTATCCGCTGGTTATTATGGAACGGAAGTCTTGCTGCCGCAGGTACTGCGATTGCTCTAGGACACCCGCTTGCCATTGTGGTTGGTTTTATCGGAGCACCGATTGCAAGTCTCAATCCATTTATCGGGATAGGACTTTTTACCGGCATCGTCCAAGCATGGCTAAAAAAACCGCAGGTAAGCGATATGGAACATTTAACTACGGATGTAACCAGTATAAAAGGCTGGTATAAAAATAAAATCGCACATATCCTGCTAATTTTTTTCCTATCGAGCCTTGGCGGGGCAATCGGAAATTTTATCGCGGTGCCGGCTTTAATTAAAGGACTTTTATAAAACAATACCGTGAAGGGGCTGTCAAGAAACTTCAGTTTTTGGTGGTGAGCTTTGCTCACCTGTTTCCTTAGATTTAAATGCGATGTTGAAAATTAAGTCATTATTGTATAAAGACTTAATTTTACACTCGTCGGGGATGTCATTGCCGGCGGCGATCCGATGGCAATGACATCCCTTTCTCTACTGCATTATGGGGGACTGCTATGGCAACAATTATTTCTAAATCCGAAACATTCGGCTATAATTTTATTGACCGCAATTTTTTACCTGCGGGAAAAGATGAGTATCACATCCGCTTTCAACAAAATCCTGCTGAAAACCACCGCTGGCGACCGCTCACTTTTGATGAAGTTGAAGCCTTAATTAAAAACGGCAACACATGTACCAATTGGAACAATATTTTAGTAGAAGATCCCTTTACCCCTGCTCTGATCAAAAATACCTTGTTTGCCGGTTTGGTACGTTTTTCGCCGCTTACAGAATGTTACCTCCAGTATCATGATTTTGTAGTTCCGGCAGGTATTACGAATAGTAAAATTGTTTCATGCGACATCGGCACAAACTGTGCGATCCATGATTGTGCCTATCTTGCACACTACATCATTGGGAATCAGGTAATCCTACATCGAATTGATGAAATGGGAACAACAGATCATGCAAAATTCGGGGAAGGAATTGTAAAAACAGGCGAAGATGAGTCTGTACGCATTACTATTGACTTAATCAATGAAGCAGGAGGCAGAGAAATTCTGCCATTTAAAAACATGATAGGTGCAGATGCCTTTTTATGGGCGCGCTACCGTGATAATAAGCCGATGATGCAGCAACTGCACTGCATCACAGAAAACCAGTGCGACCTACAGCGCGGATATTATGGAACTGTCGGCGACAATGCTGTAATTAAGAGCTGCCGTATCATAAAAGATACAGTATTTGGAGAAAGTGCCTACATCAAAGGCGCAAATAAACTCAAGAATCTTACGATTCATTCATCGGCAGCAGAAAGAACACAAATAGGCGAAGGGGTGGAGCTGGTAAACGGCATCATCGGCTATGGCTGTAGAGTTTTTTACGGCGTAAAGGCTGTCCGGTTTGTGCTGGGAAACTGCTGCACACTCAAATACGGAGCACGGCTTATTCACTCGGTTATGGGGGATAATTCAACTATTTCTTGCTGCGAAGTTTTAAACTCTCTTATCTTTCCCTACCACGAACAGCACCACAATAATTCATTTCTTATTGCCTCCTTACTGCAAGGGCAGTCGAATATGGCAGCCGCAGCAACCGTGGGTTCTAATCACAACACGCGCGGCAATGACGGTGAAATTATAGCGGGAAGAGGTTTTTGGCCAGGTCTTTCAACCACCTTAAAACATAATTGCCGCTTTGCCTCATTTGTACTTTTACACAAAGGGAATTATCCTGCGGAGCTTGATATTCCCTTTCCGTTTAGTTTAGTAAGTGATAATACAATCGAAAACAGGCTCGAAATTATGCCGGCGTACTTTTGGATGTACAATATGTATGCGCTGGAGCGGAACAATAAAAAATTCTTAAAACGTGATAAGCGGAAAATAAAAGTACAGCATATCGAAACAAAAACGCTCGCCTGCGATTCCGTCTACGAAATTATTACTGCTATGCAGCTGCTTGAAACAGCATTTGAAAAAGCATGGACAGCAGCCGGAAATACTTTTTGCCCTGCTCGCGAACTGCTTGAACAGCGGCAAGAGGCATTAAAACAGCTGGTTATTTTAGCGGAGAACATTGAACGCTCCAACCGTCCCGTTAAACTGCTGCATCCCGTAGAAGCATGGTACGCTTATCGTGATATGTTGCTTTGGTATGGGGTTTCGGAACTGGCGGAATATATTAGCAGCTGCATAAAAGCACAGCCTAATATCACAGCTGGAGCAATTTTCCGTACCTTTACCGGAACTAATTATCGGCTGCCATGGGTAAATGTAGGGGGACAGCTTATTCGGCAAGATTGTATTGAGCAACTGTGTACTCGCATTGCGGAAGGTGCCTTTTGTACATGGGAAGAGATTCATCAAGAGTATAACCGGTATTACGCTCGCTACCCATTTGATTCAGCAGAGTATGCCTACGGTGTACTTTGTATGTTGAAAAATGTACAAGCACTTACTCCTGAAATATGGCAGCACTGCATTGATTCAGCGATACAACTACGGCATTACATTGAAGAGCAAATCTTTATTACAAAAAATAAAGACTATACCAATCGTTTCCGCGATATTACCTACCGCAATAGAGCGGAGCGCGATGCGGTATTAGGAAAGGTTGAAGATAATACCTGCATCTGTGAAGCAAAAGAAGAAACGGCACACTATATAGAACTTTTTGAACAGCTGCGGAAACTTGTGTGGTAATAGAGATAGTGCTGCCTTTACAGCATTAAAAAAATATGTAATAGTTATCTTACATAGATGAAACAAAGAGGAGACTATCAATGAAAAATTTTGTTTCATGGAATTCAAGCTATGATCTCGGCATTGATGTCATTGATAAACAACACAGACATTTGGTTAATTTAATGAATCAATTATATAATGCATGCCTCGAAGATAAAGGGGTGCTAGATGAAACATTTAAACTTGTTATGAAAGAACTGGTCGATTATGTTTTATTTCATTTTAGTGCTGAAGAAAAACTGATGGAATCTATTCATTATACGGAGCTAAAGGCTCATAAACAAACGCATGAGCATTTTATAAGAGAAGTTTTAGCATCAGTACAGGCATATCAAAAGGGTAAACAGCTTGTTCCGAACACATTTGTACGGTTTTTACGGGATTGGCTTTTCAATCATATTTTGCTTGACGATAAAGCATGGGCTAGGCATTATTTTGCAGTAAAGACATAATAGGGAACCTATTCAGAAACTTCGGCTTCTCAACAGGTCTGATAAACGAATATCCTGACAGTGTGAATAACTGCTGGCAGGAAAAATAGCCGAAGGGGACTGTCCAAAAACTAAAGTTTTTAGACAGTTTTCCTTAGATTTTAATGCGAGTGTATGTATATGAAAGGAGGAGCGCATTATGCGGCATAAGTGGCTTGATACAGTATATTCTGACTCAGGTGCAGTATTTGTAAGCAATCCTGCACCGCGGAAAGGAGAGACGGTTACCATCCGAATCCGGATGCTGGAGAATGATGAACTGACCGGTGTTTTTCTTAGGATAAAAGACTTTGGTGTTGAAAAGCTCATCCCCATGCAAAAAGAAAAAATAAAGAATCATCTTATATACTATAAAACTGATCTCACGGTGAATCAGCGGCAGCTTCGATATCAATTCTATATTACAACAACCGAAACCATTTATTATTATACACAGCACCGGATTACTGACTATATACCTGATGAATCACGGGATTTTGTACTGATAACTGACTACAAACAGCCTGCGTGGATGAAAAACAGTGTTTGCTATCAAATTATGACGGACAGGTTTCATAATGGCAAACCTGAAATTTCTGTTAAAGAACGGGAATACTCCTACCAAGGGCACAGTCCAGTTATTATGAAAAACTGGACTGACGAACCGTTCCCCTATGCCGATACCCATTGTATGGACTTTTATGGCGGAGACCTCTATGGAATCATAGAAAAACTGGACTATTTGCAGGAGCTAGGAATAACCGTACTCTATCTCAATCCCATTTTTACCGCTCCCACTATGCATAAATATGATTGTATAGATTATTGCAGCGTTGATCCGCATTTCGGCGGAGATGAAGCCTTAGCAGCATTAAGTGTAGAGCTGCATAAACGGAATATGAAGCTGATTTTGGATATTTCTATCAATCACACAAGTTCTGAATCAAAATGGTTTAACAAATCTAATCAGTTTTATGATTCATCAATAGGAGCATACCAAAATAAAAATGCACCCGAACGGGAATATTATTTTATTCATGCCAATGGTGAGTATGAGGCGTGGGCAGGGGTAGAAACTATGCCGAAACTCAATTATACCAGTCAGGCATTGCGGGACCACATTTACCGTGCGTCAGATTCTATACTGAAAAAATGGTTGCAACCGCCCTATTCGATAGACGGCTGGCGGTTTGATGTTGCAGACTGTATGGCACGCAATGAAATTGCAGATGTCTACCATGAAGTATGGACAGAACTGAACAGTGAACTGAAACAGATCAATCCGGAGCTGCTTATTCTGGCAGAAGACTGGACAGACTGTTCTGTAATGTTTAATGGCAAAGAATGGGATTCTACAATGAACTACTTTGCTTCTTCCCGTCCGCTGAGAGAATTCGCGGGAGAACCTGATATGCTTACGGCACGCAATCCGCTACTTCGCGAGATACCGACTGTAATGACCGCAGAGCAGCTTGCCCAACGAATTACCCAATGGTATGCATCGATGCCCTGTGCAGCAGCAAATCAGCAATTCAATCTTATTAATAGCCATGACACTGCCCGTTTCCATAATAATCCGGCAATGCTGTATGAAGATTATAAAGGTATGATAATAACACTGTTTGCACTTCCGGGCATGCCATCGATCTATTATGGGGATGAGGTATTTCTTAATGGACGAATAACGGATATATATGAAGGCTGCCGGTATCCTATGGATTGGGATCGCCCATTGAAAGGGAAAAAACAGGATATTTTTGCGTTGTATCACACAATGTGTAATTTGAAAACCTCTTCACCTGCATTACAATCTGGCGGTTTTAAGATTCTCTATGCAAAGGGAGCGGTATTTTCTATTGCACGTTTTACCGAAGATGAGGCAGTAATCTTTATTTGGTCAGTGAATACACAAGCAGAAGCTATCTTTTTTGATGCTGGGGAGTTTGGACTGCCGGAAAAGACTATAAGTATGCTCACTGGTGCTGTTGAAGAACTAAAAACTGACGGCAGCTTTGTGAAAATCAGTTTACCGGCACACGGATATGCAGTTTTGAAACTTTTTTAAAGAATAGGGGAACTCAACCAGATGCATTAGAATCCCCATATCTAGTTTTATTTGCGGAGGTTTTTTATGGAACAACAAGCTTTTATACAATTTCTTACTGATTTGCCTGAAGAGCGTATGAAAACAGAATTGGAAATAGCTTTTTCACATCGGTATGGTGCCAGTGATGAGCCGATAATCACCATTGCTTCACCTGCCCGCATTAACCTGATTGGCGAACATATTGACTACAATGGTGGAAAAGTGTTCCCTGCTGCAATTAACCGGTATTTATATGTGCTCATGAGAAAACGGGCAGATATGCGTATTCTCTATGATGATATACGTTTCCCCGGACAGCTTTCATTTACCATTTCCGAGTCGCTGCCTTATCAAAGCGAATACGGATATGCAAACTATTTAAATGGGATGCTGACTATTTTAAAGAATAATAATTACGCCATTAACTCCGGTTTTGAAGTACTTATTTTTAGTCAGCTGCCGGCAGGCGGCGGTATATCATCGTCATCAGCATTAGAAATCGGTTTTGGGCTTGCCGTAAGCGAAGTATTCGGATTATCACTTGACCGTATTGAGTTGGCAAAAATCGGACAACAATCAGAACATGCCTTTATGAATGTACAATGCGGCATCATGGATCAATTCAGCATTGCAATGGGGAAAAAAGATCATGCAATTCTGTTGGACACTACAAGTTTAGACTATGAATATGTCCCATTTATATTGAATAACTACAGAATTGTTGTTATTAACTCGAACAAGCAGCGGACACTCGCCAATTCAAAATACAATGAACGCCGCGCAGAATGCATAAAAGGTCTACAACTGCTACAGCAGGATAAAGAGATACGGACACTTTGCGAACTTACCGGCAGTGATCTTCCTTTTGTTACAGAAAAAATTACAGATCCTGTTATCCTCAAGCGGGTACATCATTGTATTACAGAAAATGAACGCGTAAAAGAAGCGGCAGCAGCCCTTAAAGCGGGTGATATACCCCGACTAGGCAGTCTTCTAAAGGCCTCACATGAATCACTTAAAGATAATTATGAAGTTACAGGGTTTGAGCTTGATACGATTGCAGAGCTTGCAAATTCCTTTCCGCACTGCTTAGGTGCTAGAATGACAGGAGCTGGGTTTGGAGGCTGTGCGATTGCTATAGTGGATTCTCCTGCGATTGATGATTTTGTGCGTCATATAAAAGATAGCTATACACAAAAAACAGGGTTAGTACCCTCTTTTTTTGCTTGTGAAGCAAGCGACGGTACAAGAAAACTCTAATGGTCGGATACGGGCATCATCATCCGGTATGCTAGATGCCCGTACAACTGAATAGGCATAAAAAAAAGCACTCATAGTTCTATGAGTGCTTTTACAAAGCAAAGACTGGAAATCTTTTTATTGATTAGCAGGGAGAGGACTTGAACCTCTGACCTCCGGGTTATGAGCCCGACGAGCTGCCAACTGCTCTACCCTGCGATGTGATTATTACTATATACTAAGAAGAAAAAAAAGTCAAGAGGGAGCCTCTAAAAACTTCCGTTTTTAGAGGGGCTGTCAAAAAACGGAAGTTTTGGACTGGATAAGCGATTTCGCTTGTCTCAGCATTCCTCTTTTGACAGTCTATTAAATAACAGCCATGTCAATCCGCACATAGTCATTACAGCAAGAGCGGCAATGATCTTTTCAACCCCTGTTGATTGAGTTGCACCGGATAGATAAAACATTGCATTAACGCAATAAAGGTATGGCAGCGGTGTTTGGGATATAAATATTCCAATAAAAGAGGCAATAAAACTTACCGCTACAGCTGTCTGCGCACTCTGTTTGAAACGCAGCATAATACCGATTATCATCATCGCTATAACAGCACACACGGTACCGTGAATTGCATATATGCCCAAATGAGTCAATACAAAATTGATGTGTATAGTATGCAGATTATATTTTGTTTCCAACAAACATATCGAAAAGAATGTGAGCACGGTATATGACAGAGCAACTATACAAAGCGCAACGGTTTTTATCTTAATAAGAAGTCTTTTTGTTATCGGTACCGTTAATATATTGATAAGCGTATTATTTTGTCTTTCCAATAAAAACAATTCCA
>JBQMYN010000066.1:0-13432 GCA_052173475.1 Treponema sp. | reverse complement strand
AAAATCTATCGGAAGATTTATCTTGCTAACAGCAAGTGCCGCTTTTCGGCATCAACCTAACTTGCGTTTTAAACCGCAACGCAGCTTGACCGGTTTGTCGGCTTTGAAAACGGTGTTAGGTTTTATTATATATAGGGCATCTGCAAAAAACTCGGTTAGATTTTTGAAAGATACCGTCGCCCCATCCGTGGCAGCTTTGCAAAACGGACAGGGATGTCCATGATTTGCCTCAGAAGCGATGTTTCGGCGGTGCCGAAACTCGCGGCTGATACATGTACACGGACGTACATGCATCAGCATAACATCGCAAATTAAATCTACGGAAAACCGGTGAGCAAAGCTCACCTCTAAAAAACTGAAGTTTTTAGAGGTTCCCTATAATATTTTCAGTTTTATCTATTTTTATATTTCTTAAGCAGTATATAATTTTTTCCTTTTCTCCGCTTCCTGTCGTAGATAAACGAAGTAGAGGAATATTGCAGATTTTAAGTACATGATTCTTTAACATATCTCTTTCAGACTGTTGAGTACCTTTTTTATGATATTTATGACCATCAACTTCAATTGAAAGAAACGGTTCTTTTGTAATCTTGTTGTAAATCAAAAAATCAATATGTGTCCAGCTTTTTAAAGCATAAGACTTTTCTTCTTCACTTAAAGCATTATAACATGACGAATTTATAATATCCACCATTGGCTGTTCAAAAATTACTCCAAGTTCCTTAAACTCGTCAAGTTTTAATATTTCGCATATCAAATTGTACATAAGATTTTCAGAATCGTATTTTGAAATTTTATTTATTTTTGAAAGATATTCAAATTTCTTTTTTGTATATTGAGAATAAAGGTAATCAAATACAGAATTCACCTTGCTTTCTATAATTTCGCAGTTATTGTACTGAATATAAGAGATTAAATCAGTCAGATTTTTGTCTTTTGGCTGTTCATTTCCCGAGATTACTATGCAGAGTTTTGTTTTTGCACGGGAAATAGCAACATTCAATAAATTTGCATCATCTGCAAAATTTGTAATCTTATCATCTGTCGTAGAAATAATAATTACATCTTTTTCCCTTCCTTGAAATTTATGAACTGTATCTGATTGAATATCAGCAATATTTTTTGAAATAAGATGTGTTTGGTCTCTGTATGGAGCTATTATACCAATTTCACCATTGTCGATTTCTGACAGATTCGGGAGAATTTCCTTTTTAATAACATCTACTTGCCTTTGATTTTCATGCCCTCGACAATGATTTCCAACATTTGTCTTATAGAGTTTTAGGACATCTTTTTCACCGTTATCGGTTGTCATAATGATAAGTTGATTATCGTAAAATTTTTGATTGCAGAAATTTATGATTTTAGGATGACAGCGATAATGCTCGCGAAGCAAAGTTTGCGGAATATTGGGCAAGAGTTCTTCAAGGGAAGATAAAAAACTATGATTTGAAAAATCATAAGCTGAGTTTATTTTATACTCCAAAAAAATTTCATTTGCTTTCTTTTTATCTAAAGTGGTAACAACATTCGGAAGTTGTTTTTTATCGCCAACAATAACAATATTTTTTGCACAAGAAAGTGCCAATGCACCTGTAGAAACATCGACTTGTGAAGCTTCGTCCATAATAAGATAATCGAACAGAAAATCTTGAGAAAAATAAGGCAAGCAATTTCTTGATGAAAATGTCGTACTCAAAACAATTGGATATTCTTGATAGACTCCACTTTCAGCTCTGTCTAAATCTTTAGCGGAGAATAATTTTCTATTTTCGTTTTTACCATATCGTTTATTGATTCTATGACGAAGATAATCAAGAGAAGATTTGTAAAAATTATCCATATCGAAAGTTTTTTTCAGTTCTTCCTTTTCTGTGATTTCATTTTTTAATTCTTGTATTCGGTTTTTATAATACAATTCTTTTAACAGTGGAATTACAGAATTTGAGTCTATTTTCCAAAATTTATAAGTACCAATATGATATTTGAAAAATAGTTTAAACTTTGAAAAAAATCCGAGAGAATCGTTCTTATCAAGTTCGTATTGAATATTTTGCCATAACTCCATTATTTCATCTGACGGCATTATGGACAATTTTTTGCTTGAAGAAAAGTTTTGATGTTCATTTGAAAAAGAAAAATGTTTATATTCAGTTTTTAACTCGTCAAGTTCCTGTTTAAGTTTTGCTTCTTGTTCTTGATATTTAAAAAGCGATTTTAGTGTTTCAAATGATTTTGTAAGATAGTCAAATAATGAAGATTCATTTTGGTCTATCTTCCATGTTCGCATCTCATCTGGATATTCTTCTTTTTGATTTTGCAGAAAGTCAGTAGGGCATCTGCAAAAAACTCGGTTAGATTTTTAGAGATGCTCCATCAGCACAGCTGATAACGAGTTTTTTGATAAGTCATTTAACTATTATGACTTATCGAAAAACATCGCAAATAAATCTAAGGAAAACCTCTTAAAAACTGAAGTTTTTAGAGGTTCCCAGTAATATTTTCACTTTTTCCAAGCGGAGCTACTATAAAATCAAGATTATATTTTTTAGAAGAAAGTTTTTCGTACACATTTTCGATAGCAGAATTATTGTTCGAAACGACAAGTACTGTTTTGTTCAAAATAAGAAGATTCGCAATAATATTCAAGATGGTTTGCGTTTTCCCTGTTCCAGGTGGACATTGAATTATGCTGAGTGAATTTTCAAGAGCATTTGTTACGGCTTTAAATTGACTATTATTGCAGCCAAAAGGAAAAATAGGGTGGGCAACACCATTCCATTTTATTTTCTTTCCTTCGGGATTTAAATAAAATGCTAACGCAGAATCAGTATTTATAAGACGCACTCTATCATAATTTTTTACAAGAATTTTCTCGCCGTCATCGTTTTTCATTTCGCTCAAAGAAGCAATGTTTTTAAGATAGTCAAAAACAGTTCTCGTGTGCTTTTCCGAAACAACTACATTTCTAATAATTTTTACATTTTCTGGCTTATAATGAAAAACTCGATCAGAATTTTCAAAAGTTATGAGATAAACATTTTTTATATCGTCCAACTGGATTCGTTTGATTTGGCGAGTTTTATCCTGCTTGCCATTTTTATCAGTAAGATAAATTATGCCTTGATTTGGATTCATAGTTTTGCTTTAGAATACTGAATCTTGCTCATCTTCAACGGAATTTGCATTTTCAAAATAGTAATATAAAACCAAATGAGCATCTTCATAATGAAACATATCATTGTCTGCAACGCAATCTAAGGCTACAGTTGATAAACCATCTGCTAATTCTGTTTTTTCATTTATATATACAGCATAATAAGAAAAAAGAGGATGTTTTTTATACGTTTAACAAGGTATATATCATCTTTTATAAAAGCAGGTTCTTCTTCATACTGTTCTGCAATTTCTTCTAGTAAATTATATGAAATGAACCGTTTTATTGCCTCATTTTTTACATCTGTGGCAATACCCTCTTTTTCGAGAAAATCATTAAAAGAATTTCGTGGGAATGTCCCAAAAGTTGGTTACTTTCGAGACATTCCCGACGAGTTTAAAATTAAGTCTTTATATAGTAATGACTTAATTTTAAACATCGCATCTAAATCTAAGGGAACTGTCCAAAAACTGAAGTTTTTGGACAGCCCCATTTTTGACCTCCTAAAACTAAATTTCTTCTTTTCTTTCCCAACTCTATCGGCAATGGCATCCCCTAAACCTGTTTGGAAATATCCTTTTGGGAACAGGTTACCGGATAGATTCCGCACTAATACATACAACTATACCACACTACCTCTATTGTTTTAAGTGTCCCATAGAAAAGGATTCCGCATTACATCCTCTTTTCCGCTTACCTGAAACATGGGGAGATGTCCATGTTAAAAAGTTGATTAGTTTTTCAGCATCCCTGACGAGTTTACTGAATCCATGAAACGGTGTAAGTCTGTCCACAAAAAATAATTTCTGCTATAGTAAACTAATGAATGTGATTATTGTCGGTGCAGGTGTTATCGGTTTGGAACTTGCCCGTAGAATGAGTGCTAAAAAACATAATGTGGTTCTTATTGAGCAAGATACGGAAACTGCCCGCCATGCTGCGAACCGTTTGGATTGTCAAGTGGAGCAAGCAAGCGGCAATGATCCGAAAGTCTTGATTACTGCCGGCTTACACAAAGCAGATGCACTTGTTGCTGTTACCAATAGCGATGAACTGAATATGATTATCTGCGGTGTAGCAGAATCGCTTGCACCGAATGTCCGGAAAATTGCACGGGTTCGGAATGAAGATTATGCTATTTCTATCAATACAGCACGCGAAAAAACACTTGGTATAGACTTTCTTGTGCATCCGGATCAAGAAGCGGCTCAGGCAATCTACCATGCAGTAGAGCATGGCGCAGTTAGTGATATTATCGCATTTGATAATTCACCGTATCAGCTTATTTGTTTTACCATTATGAAAGATAGCCCTCTTGACGGGATGTTATTGCATCAAACCCGTTCAATTATCAATCCTGCAATTCCCTTTGTTATTGTATCTATCGAAAAAGAGGGGCGGGCAAGTATTCCATCGGGAACAACCGTACTCACTGCTGATATGCGTATTTCTATACTTACGCTTCCTGAACACATTGCGGCATTTTATAGTGCCGCAGGGGTTGAAATTAAACCGCTAAAAAAAATTGCACTCATCGGCATGGGGAAAGTAGGCAAATGGGTTGCGGAGCGTTTATTCAATCCCGATACACTTCCCCATGATACCCTACACCCGCGTTCTTTTCATGGGATCATAAGCGGCTTTAAAAAATTTTTTCACACGCAAAAGAAAAAACGATGGGAATTAACAATTATCGACAAAGATACTGTCCTGACAAAATATGCCTCTGAGCAATATCCCCAAGCGCGAACTCACCGCGGCGATGTTACGGACGATGCCTTTATCGAAGAAATAGGACTTACCTCATTCGATCTTGTTATCAGTGCTACTCAAAACTATGAACTTAATATGATCACTTCTGCCTATCTGAAAACCTTAGGTATTCCAAAAACGATTGCATTGGTACAAAGTTCCATTATGTCAAACATTGCCTATAAAATCGGTATTGATGTTGCAATTCCTTTTAAAGATGTTACTGCCGATACAATTATCAGCTGTCTTGGCGGAAAAAACTTTACGAGTGTCCACACTCTGGGTACCGGCAATCTGGAAATTATGGAGCTTACTATCTCTGAAAAAGCAAAAGCAAAGGGAAATAGCTTAGAGGAGGTTGGTATGTACACCAAAAAAGAAGGGCTTTATGGAAAATTTCTTGTTTTACTGCTTACCAATGCAGCCGGTTGTTCAATTCCGCGCGGTAAAACTACGCTAGAGCTTGACGATAAACTTACGCTTATTGTGCAAATAGACGTAAGCGAAAAAATCATCAAATACTTTGCCGGTGAAAAATAATATGAAGTTTCTGAAATGTCTTACTATCATCTGCATGATCCTTTCAATCGTTGCCGGTAGTTTTATGATTCCTATTGCTGTTGCAGTCTATACACAAGAATTTATGCTTATTCCGGTATTTTCCATACCGCTGGGTGTACTGTGGAGCCTCACAATCCTTTTATTTTTCAAGACAAAAAAGCAACCGCTGCGCCTTTCGATCCACGAAGGTATACTGCTCGTCTGCTTTGCATGGGTGAGTGCCTGTCTATTAGGGGCACTTCCTTTTATGCTATCCGGTGCGATGCAGCATTTTGGTGATGCTCTTTTTGAATCAACATCAGGGTTTACCACCACAGGGGCAACTGTTGTAACCGATATTGAAGCATACCCGCTGGCATTGCGGGTATGGCGGACGCAAATGCACTGGCTTGGCGGTATGGGAATTGTTGCTCTTACCGTTGCCCTTGTGCCGTTGCTCGGCGTGGGCGGTTTTCAGCTTATTAAAAGTGAAACGAGCGGTCCCGATAAAGGAAAGATAACAGCAAAAATTACAGAAACAGCGAAAGTTCTCTGGTTTATCTACCTTGGTATGACACTTTTGCAAATTATCCTTTTAACCATTGCGGGTATGCCCTTTTTAGATGCGGTGTGCCATAGCTTTTCAACACTTGGCACCGGCGGATTTTCTACGCAAAATACCAGCATTGGTTTTTATCAGTCTCCTGCAATAGATATTATTTGCACTATTTTTATGCTTTTAGCGGGTATTAACTTTAGTCTGTATTTTTACTTACTTACCGGACACGGTGCAGATTTTTTCCATAATTCAGAACTACGCGCATATATCAGGATTGTACTACTAGCCGGAGTAAGTATTGCAGTTGCCATTACTCCGCTTTACGGACTGGCAACCGCTTTCCGGCATAGTTTTTTTCATGTTGCTTCCATTATTACTACTACTGGCTTTTCTACAGTAAACTATTGTAACTGGCCGCCTTTTGCACAAGCTATTCTTGTACTGCTCATGTTTACTGGCGGCTGTTCAGGCTCAACGGCAGGCGGCATCAAAGTAATCCGTTGGGTTATTCTACGCAAACAAGCATTTAATGAAATGCAGCGGCTGTTATATCCGCACGGCGTATTCAGCATTCAACTCAACAAAAGACCGGGAAGAAAAGATGTAGTCTATAATGTTGCCGGCTTTATCTTTGTTTATTGTATTTGCTTGCTGATAACCTTTCTGGCAGCAACAGCCGCCGGCTCTGACTTACTTACGAGCTTTACGGCTGCGCTTACCCTTGTAGGTAATATCGGTGCTTCATTCGGGCAGGTAGGCAGCGGCGGAGACTTCTCATTTTTCCCCCAATGGGCAAAAATCTTTTTTTCACTTTCCATGCTTGCAGGGCGTTTAGAACTCTACACCATTATCCTTTTATTTATCCCTGCATTCTGGAAACGCTAACCGCTGCCGGTATGCTAACACGGTGAGTCTAAAAATTGCGCTATAGCTTTTCCGGCTTTTGCACGGTGTGAATAGCTATTTTTTTCTGTAGTGGTAAGCTCTGCCATTGTTTTGCTATATGCAGGCAGATACACAATAGGATCATAGCCAAAACCATGCCGCCCCCGTATATCTTCAGCAATCTCCCCTTCGCATACTTCTTGTGCTGTATATATCCGGTATTCATCGAGCATATACACAAGGCAACATACAAACCGGCAGCGTCTATTTTGTACCCCCTGCATCTTATGCAGGACGAGCCGGTTTTTTTCTTCTGCTGTAAGCAGAATGCCGTTTTGAGAGCCGTAACGGGCTGAATACACACCGGGTTGCCCATTCAACGCATCAATGCACAAGCCTGAATCGTCAGCAATAACCGGAGCATGCACCAACGAATACAAAGCCCGTGCTTTTAATAGGGCATTCTCCAGAAATGTGGCACCTGTTTCATCAGGGTTAAATGCAATACCCTTTTCCGTCGGCAGTACCAGCGTATGATCGGCAAGAATATCTGTAAACTCTTGTTTTTTATGTTCATTTCCGCTTGCAAGATAGATAATCATAGCTCACCATACCATGCTTTTACCAGAACTGCAAGATTACTGTCAATGGTTGCTCGTGATAATCCAAATTGTTTCGCAAGGGAACGATTACTAGGGCAGCGCCGGTACTCACTGATTTTTTTCAGAAAGGCTTGCCATCGTTCATAATTATATGCTTTTTGTTTTTCAAGACGGGCAATAATTGATGGGTGCATATACATCATTGTATCCAGTTGTATTGCCGCACTTTTATACCGTGCATAGTAATAATCCCGCTTTTGTTTAAGCTGTGTGTAATGCTGTTCTTTTTCTTGTGCAATTTTTTTGGATTCTTCAACAAACTGTTGCACGTGTTCTAACGGTATATCAGCAGTGTTTGCGATTTGCTGCATCAGCGCATCATCAATAAAGAAACAAGATTTACATGCCAATAGCAGCAGCTTCCGTTTGTACAGAGCAGTTTTTTTATCGCGCCACCCGCCTAAAGGCTGCAATGCCTTAACCGCTTCAGTGGACACACTGTATTCGCATTGCGGTTCTGCGGCATAATCTTCTGCCCCCGTAAGTGCTGCGTCATATTGTTCTTCGGCATCGATAACTGCCGTATAAGCCGCTTTTTGATACCGCTTTTTGTTAAAAATCCGGAAATGATACTGCAATGACATCTGCATATAGGTACTAAAAAGAGCTCGCTCAGGGTTATAGCGTTCAATGATTGTTTCAAAATATGGTTGAACCCACAGCAAGAAATCACTTCGTGTATCTTCATCAATACCGTAAAAGCCAAAATCATTCAAATGAAAATACAAATACTCAAACAACATAGCAGCTGCTTCTTTTTTATGCACCCCTCCGCGCGCAAAGCAGTGCAGCACTGTTTCCATATAATCTCGATCCATGACAATGCCTCTCTTCAAAATGTACTAGACCGATTCGGAACGGACTTATCGAACCGGTTTAATAATAAGAAAGCATAAACAGTGCCATATTTTAAAATAGAAGCTAATATATAGATAGAATTACAATAATAACATGATGCATGGGGCAATACCCGGTAAAATCAAGACGCTCAATCTGTTTTGAAACTTGATTTTCAGAACAGATTACTTTGAAATGTAATTGGTAAGTCTTGCTATTTTAAAGACTTATGGATTATAACTCTGAGCAGGGCAATCTCAAAAGTTGGTTGCTTCTTTCATCGGTATCTATATTTCCGGGCAGGTCTCTTTATCGTCTAAAAGCCATTGCTATGAAGTGCTAGGCAAAAATACTGATATAAATATCGTAGGAGATCAAAAAATCCTGTCAGAATCAGTCAGAATCTGACACAATAAGGTATATTTATGATAATAGAACCGCTTGAACAACTCACTTAGAAGCTGTTTATCTACTTCTAAAAACTCGATTAAATTTTAGAGATTTCCCATCAGCAAAGCAGAGACTATCGCAAATAACTAGAGGGCATGGGGCTGTCCCAAAAGTTGGTTACTTATGCCATCCGCATCAGCAAAGATGATAGCGAGTTTAAAAGTAAGCCTTTATACAATAATGACATCAAAACCGCCATGGATGTCAGTACAACAAGGTTTCGGCGATGCCGAAACTCGCGGCTAATACATGTACGTCCTTGTACATGTATTAGCATAACATCACATCTAAATCTAAGGAAACAGGTGCGCAACGCTCACTTTCAAAAACTAAAGTTTTAGAGGATGCAATTTATTCAACAACTACGTGAGCGAGCAGGCTACTAGCGTAGGACGCATAAAAAGTATAGTATAGGTCTCATACTCTTATGAAGACAATCAAATTGCTTTTCGGCGGCGATATCTGCGGTGCCTATGGACTTTCAATAGCATTACAACTACTTCCAAGCATTATACAAACAGAATTGCCTGATTTTGTTGTATTAAATGGGGAAAATGCCTTGAATGGCAGCGGTATAAGTATAGAACAGGCTCACCAGCTTTTTGCGATAGGGGTAGACGTAATTACCGGTGGTAATCACACACTCGAACGGTTTGACCTCCGTTCAAGTTTTGGAACCGAACAGCGTATTATACGCCCTGCAAACTATCCCTATGCACCCGGCAAGGGGTTCATTACGATTGAAAAAAACGGCATTATTTTTACTGTTATCAATTTACAGGGGCGGGAAAATATGCGTCCTATTGATTGCCCTTTTCAAACAGCAGATACAATTTTACTGAATAGTGTCTCTTCATGTATTTTTATTGATTTTCATGCAGAATCTGTGCAGGAAAAAGAAGCCCTTGCCTACTATTTAGATGGACGAATT
Source organism: Treponema sp. (assembly GCA_052173475.1). Taxonomy (GTDB): domain Bacteria; phylum Spirochaetota; class Spirochaetia; order Treponematales; family Treponemataceae; genus Treponema. Next base: position 3,659 of record JBQMYN010000066.1, on the reverse strand, counting down.
TCTTGCCTGTTCGGTACGCATACCCATACCCAAACTGCCGACGAGCGTATTTTAACGCATGGTACAGGATATATAACCGATGCCGGTATGATTGGGGGCTATGATGCTATTATTGGCGGCAGTATAGAATCAGCAATTCAACGCAGTCTTACCCTTATACGCCAACCATTTTCTCGTTTTGAACCCCGGCAGGGAATTTTTTGCGGAGTAATTGCAGAAATAGACTATGCGACAAAGAAAACAGTAAAGTTAAAGAGACTTTATCATATTCTCGAAACTCATCTATCGCAATAAGTTTTTATTCGTACCAGTTAGCTCTCCATACAGTATTACTTTCTGGTATACGCATCCCGTAACTCGCAGAAATATACGTAGTGAAAATCTTTTTTAGGATAGCAATCAATAATAACTTGCGGATCCAAAAATAAATCCATATCAAATTGGCTGCGGTATAATTTCCGGCAAGCAACAGTACATACCGCTTCTTCGAACCCGATAACACCATCATCATGCAGTATGGGGGTTATACCTGCTTTCGCAGCTTTATCTTCCGTCCGCCCTGAAACAGTTCCGCAAATATGGAGTATTTGCTGATTTTTTTCTTCACGGCAGTCAAAAAAAGAAATACTTGCATAGTCTTCTTCTTCGAAAAAATCAGCGGTATACCGCTGAGGACGGATAAAAAGTGCTGCGCAAGGACGATTCCAAAGATACCCTGCAAGTGCCCATGCCGCAGTCATAGTATTCCATTCCCCATTCTTAGTACCGTGTCCAGCTGTTACCAATACGCCATGTTCTGCAAATGCAGAAAAAGATGGGTATACACAATTCATGTATTCTTTTGTAATTGGAGCATATTCAAACATATAAAGCATTCTCCTTACACATAGCACTCTCTAGCGGTATGATGAATATATGCTGTTCTCGTTGGTAACTATTAACCATATTGACAGTATATAAGCTACCATATGTTAGACGAGTTCAAACAGCTTATATCAAGGTACGCTGTTTTGTCATTCTGCCTATTTTAATAAATATAGTATGAATTATAAAAGAAAAAACTATATGATAGTAAAATTCGGGCAACCCGGACTTGAACCGGGGACCCCAAGTCCCCCAGACTTGTACGCTAACCAACTGCGCTATTGCCCGTCTAAATACGCTAAATATACTACTGGAAAATGATATTTATGTCAACAATAAAGCGGCATCTGAGCAGGGATTCCGCATTATAACGACTGCAATACTCTATCAAGGCAATCTTCTCGTTTGTCGCACAGGCGTTGCTTATGGAGAAGCGCTATTACAATAAGCCGACCAGATGGTACGGCTTATTGTAATGCCGAGTTTGCCATTTGGCAAACATCGTCTATTGATTGCACTTTTTCATTTCATTGCAAAAGTGCAGCAATTCGCCAATCCTCGCCTTTTGATAAAGGCTGCGGTTTTCGAATTTATAGGAACATTTTCTTTGCTTTTACTATATCTGAGAAGTCAACCTGTTTGAGCATATTCAAGACAATTTTTCGTAAGACGCTTAAGTTCGCTGCCTCATTGTCTTTGCGCACAAGACAATAATCCTCATCGAGAATTGCATCGAGAACCCAATGCAGGTTATTTTCTATCCCCCAATGCGCCCTCATCGCGAAAGCCGCTTTTTGTACATCTTTCAGTGAAGTTAAAAAATATCTTTGTTCAACTGATTTCTTCCCGGTCTTCTTTACCGTTCTTTCGCATACGAGCATTCCAACTGCATTGAGATTCTTCCATTCATCTTTTTCTGAAAGCCAATCAATATTCGAACAAAGATAACAGGTGCGTTTTTCAATTCGTCCGTGCCCAATTTCAATGCTGTATTCTTCTCGCTGAATATGGTAACACTGACAATACGCGTCATCACAAGGGTGCTCAAAAAACTCTTTTACATCTCGGTGGATCGATTGCTGATTCGTGCGGGGGATAAATTCTGCTGACCAGCTATTTTGAATTTCAGTATTGATCGTCGTTCCGTCTTGTAAGAGGACTTGGACACTGAAAATACCGGCTTTATCGGTTACCGTATCTTTGGTGAGCTTCTTATCCGGCAGCTCAAGGTCTGTAATGGTATCCGGTGCAATTTCCAACATGCTGTTAATATAGCACAAAATACCAGCTTGCGTAAGGTTGGTATAAGCAGTAAAGCTTTATTCTGTAATCACTTATATAGCCTATGCTTTTTATAATATTTTATAAAAAGATATTACTATACAATGATTTAGACCGTTATATTGCAGAAGCCCTGAACAGCCTGCCTGAAACTTGGCATTCTCTTTTCTGTTTCTTGCATCCTATCCGCAGCCCATTAGATAAATGAACCTCCAGCTACAAAAGCTGCTTAGCCGAACTTTTTGCAGCTGGGGTGTTGCTTACAACGGCTGTTTAAGGGTGGTTATTCTGCCATGCTTTCCACTGTGCTTCACCTTTGTCTAGGGTGGTTACTTGACCTACATACCTATCTTTCACAAATTGATTCACGCCGTAGTTAAATAAATACGGTTTACCTTCTTTATACCAGATTCCATACGGGAATATTCTATTCGCTGCAAAATTGTTATCAACAACATAGATTGCAATAATGTTTTCCTCTTCATCAAAGGCGGCGCCCCAAAGCGTTATGGCGTGACCATATTCATTTCCGCCTTTTGTACCCCATATATCTATCCCGATTGCTTTTTCAGAATCGAGAGCATTAGATATTATTTTATTAAAACCGGCTTTGTCATGCACATTTGTTCTTTCAATAGGCGTATTTTTTTTGCTAAAAACGTCTTTGAACAAGGCAGGTGCATTCTCTCCTGGTCTTGATATGTTTGTTGTTTCATTACCATACAAATACCACGAAAGTCCGCTTATAATATAATCTCCTTTATTACCGTTATGTGCTTTTACCCTGAAAGTATTTGCTATATAGCTCTTTTCTCTTTCTTTTTCTTTATCTTCCTTTTTTTCTTCTTCACTTTTGTTTTCGCTGTAAAGCTCTCTTTTGTAGTAATCCTGATATTTTTCCTGTTCTTCCGACGATTTGCTTCGTTTGTATCGGTCTATATAGGTTTTGTTCTGCACAAACCACCAATGCAGCATATTGGAAGCGGTTTTTGCCCAGCATTGATTACTGTCAGCAGCATTCTTATCTGCCGTTACTCCCAAATTAAGTAATTTTCTATTGTTAAACCATTTTGTAGTATTGCTTTCATACCACCAAAAAATCTTACTATCATCCCAATAAAATTGTTTTTCAGTAGTCCACTCACCATCTTCCTTGCGTGCTTTACAAACCGGAATTGCTGTCTTTTCACTCGGAGTCGGAGCATCTATTCCGTGTACCCATTTTATTGTTACGTTCGGGTGCTCGTTCCCTTTCTGAATCACTTTTACTTCGAGTTTTTCCCCATCGGCATTTTTGATCTCTTGATTGGATCCATCCTTGAAGTTAATATAGGCAGTTCGCTTCCATACGGTTTTATTTTGAGCAGCTTTTAGGTATATTGTATCTTTTTCTGTACTTATAGTGGTGTCTGTACTAACAATGCTCAGCCAACCACTTTCTTCCCCAACAATTATAGGCGTATATGAAAGCTTGCCATGGAGCGTTTTTATTTCAAGATTCAGATTTGATTCAC
>JBQMYN010000065.1:0-13531 GCA_052173475.1 Treponema sp. | reverse complement strand
TTTTTGTGTAAAATTAAAAAAAGGATTTATTCATAAGATACCATGATCACAACAAACATATTATCGGGAGATTGTCTGGAAAAACTAAAAGAAGTCCCAAACTCTTCCGTAGACCTTATTATTACCTCACCACCTTATGCCGATCAGAGGAAAAATACGTATGGCGGTATAAAACCGGAGAAATATGTATCATGGTTTCTTCCGATTACTGCGGAGCTGTTGAGAGTTTTGAAAAATGACGGCACTTTCATTCTCAATATAAAAGAAAAAGTACAAAACGGGGAACGCAGTACGTATGTTCTTGAATTAATCCTAGAAATGAAAAGACAAGGTTGGCTATGGACAGAAGAATTTATTTGGCATAAAAAAAACTGTTATCCGGGAAAATGGCCGAATAGGTTTAGAGATGCGTGGGAACGTTTATTACAATTCAATAAAGCAAAAAAATTTAACATGTATCAAGAAGCGGTAATGGTTCCTATGGGGGATTGGGCAAAAAACAGACTCAAAAATTTATCGGAAGTAGATAAAATCCGGGACAATTCAAAAGTCGGCAGCGGTTTTGGAAAAAATATTTCAAATTGGCTTGAAAGAGATATGGCATATCCGACAAATGTTCTTCATTTAGCCACTGAATGCGGTAACAAAAACCATAGTGCTGCATTTCCTGAAAGTTTACCTGAATGGTTTATAAAATTATTTACTCAAGAATATAACACGGTTTTAGATCCTTTTATGGGATCGGGTACGACAGTCTTTGTTGCAAACCGTATGAATCGTCATTCGATAGGAATTGATATTGTAGATGAATATTGTGAGAAGGTACAAAAGAAAATTAACGAGCAAAAAATGATGTTGTTTGAAAATGAGGTTAACTATGGGTAGTTTGAATATAGATGATGTAAAAATGTATGTTGAAGATCATATTGGTGATTTTCATAAAAAGAGAATCAGTAGTTTGGATAATCTAAAACTACCGAAAATCTTAAAAAGAAAAAATCCATATCTTTTTAAAGCAAAAAATATTTTAACCGCAGAACAGATCGTATCCGGATTTTTAAATGCTCATATTTCATCAAATGAAGAAACAATCTTTGGTGATTGGCTTGAAGGTCTTGCACTCTTTATTAACTCTAAAGTGTATGGTGGCTATAAATCTGGTATACAAGGTATTGATCTTGAATTTGATTGTAACAATACACGTTATATTGTCAGCATAAAATCGGGACCAAATTGGGGTAACAGTTCTCAAATTAAGAAAATGATTGCTGACTTTAAAACGGCTAAAAAGACATTACGGACAAGTAATTCTCAACTACATATTATAGCAGTGAACGGTTGCTGTTACGGTAAAGCAAAGAATTATGATAAAGGTGATTATTTTAAGTACTGCGGTCAACAATTTTGGGAGTTTATTTCAGGAGATGAAAATTTATATATTGATATCATTGAACCGTTAGGATTTAAAGCAAAAGAAAAGAGTGATGAATTTATGCAGTCATATACGCAGATGATAAATAAATTCACCGGGGAATTTATTCAAAACTATTGTTTATCTTCCGGTGAAATTGATTGGAACAAAATAGTACAATTTAATTCTGCAAAAGAAACGTAAACAAAAGGAGCAACTAACACCCGCTTCAACGCTGACATTTGTTTTGTCACGAAAGTTGCTTGGGCGGTCGCTGCTGTTGCAGCTCCCTTTTTTATGCAACTTTCGCGCCAACTTTGCCGCCGCTATGCGCGTCGGCAAAGGCACAAATGCAGGTTAAGCGAATGTTGTACTGACAGGAAGTCAGTGGTTCCAAACAGCATTGAGTTTTTCTAACAAAAAACTCGGTACTGCTTAGAAACACCGCCATCCATGGCGGTTCTGATGTCATTACTATATAAAGACTTACATTAGAACTCGTTATCAGCTATATTGATGGAGCATCTCTAAAAATCTAACCGAGTTTTTTGCAGATGCCCATTTATTAATTATATAATTTTATAGTTTTGCTTCTATGATGTTAAAAAAAATAACAATTCATTTATAAATTACAAGATAGTCTATTCGCATAAAATTTTGATATTTGCAGGAACTTACTGATACTATGATATTTTTTCTTTTTGCTGCCTGAAGGGCAGTCCACATAACAATGTTTCGCCAACAGTCAAAACACATCGATGAAAAATGTACTTCCTTGTACATTTTTCATCGTTCTAAAACTGAAGTTTCCGAACAGGTGTTACTATTTTATACCCAAAAAATGCTTAATTCGTGCAAATAAACTTTTCTGCTGTACTGGTGCTACCGTTACAATCGGTTTTTGGATGCTTGGATTTTCAGCGGCACATATAGCTTTCCGGCGGGTACGCTTCTTTTTGGTATCAGTATGCACCGCGCGTTTTTCTGCTGAAGATGGTTGTACAGAATGCGATGAATGTTGCGTTTCATTTGATTGCCGCCGCTGCTGCTTCTTCCGCCGGGATTTCTTTGGAGTTGACTGAACCGGTGCATCAGGCTGCTTTTTATCACTAGCTAAATTTTTACCGTATTGTTCTTTATAATATGACATACGCTGTTCAAATGTCAGTGAAGCAAGCTCTTCCCTCTGTTTATCGGGATGTTCTGCTGGTTTTTTACCGTTTTTGTGGGATATTCTTGGTGTGTTGTCCGATTTTTCAGTACGGGGACGGCGAACCGGCTTTTTGTTTGTACGTATTGAACTCTCTCTTGCTCCATATCGCTCAAGTTGAATATATGAATCTGCACTTCTATCTTCCAGTAAATCATCATCGCTTGGAACACTCGCAGGTATTTTTACTTCAATATATTTTTCTATAGCTGGTAAGCTATACACATCATGCTCTGAACACATACTATATGCCGTACCGGTTTTACCAGCTCGAGCAGTGCGTCCGATACGGTGGACATAATTTTCAGCTTCATTCGGCAGATCATAATTAATAACCAGTGCTAAGTCGTTTACATCAATGCCGCGGGCTGCGACATCTGTAGCGACTAAGCATGAGAGAGCACCGCTCTTGAATGAATTGATGATGTGCAGCCGTTTTGATTGCGGTAAATCCCCAATCAAGTATTCTGCTTTATACCCGTTTATTTGCAGCCGCTTTGCAACAATCTCCGCTGTTTTTTTTGTGTTACAAAAAATAATTGTATTTTCAGCGTGCTGTTTTTGCAGCAGCCCAAGCAGCAGGGGCATTTTTTGTTCTGCCGCAACATGAAAGAGCTGCTGATCTATCTCGTTTACCGTAACTGTTTCTGCTTCAATTGTTATTTCCTGTGCATCATGCGTATATTCCCATGCAAGATTTTTAACATAGGTATTCAGAGTAGCACTAAACAGCATAGTCTGCCGCATCTCCGGTTTTGAAAGAACAGCCGATAAACTGCGTAAGTCAGGATAAAAGCCCATATCAAACATACGATCGGCTTCATCAATGATTAAAAAGCCGATTGAAGAAAGATTCATGGCGCGGGATTTTTCTAGGTCAATGATTCTTCCCGGTGTACCAATTATTACATCCACACCGTGTTTGAGAGCAGCTTCTTGCTGCTGGTAGCCCACCCCGCCATAAAAGCTGCTAGTTTTTAAACCGGTATTAGCAATAAGTTTTTGTGTTTCTTCTTCTACCTGAACAGCAAGTTCGCGTGTAGGTACTAAAATTAATGCCGGTTTTTTTGTTTCCGTTGCACACAGCATCTGTTGAATAATTGTTATCAAATAAGCGGCTGTTTTACCGGTACCCGTTTGCGATTGTACATAGAGGTCGCTACCGGCAAGCCCCTGCTGCAATACCTGCTCTTGTACAGGGGTACACACAATATAACCAGCAGCTTCGATATTCTGCGCCAAATGTGTTTCAAGATTATAATTAGAAAAATTCATGGGACACTATCATATCACATAGCAGATACATTGCATAGATTCAAAGAGACTGGTTTCATATTTTGATTACAATAGATAGAGGGCATCTCTGAAAACTCGGTTAGCTTCTTAGAAGATGCTGCATCAGCAAAGCTCACCTTTAATATCTGGTACTTTCCTTTATGCTTGACGGTTTTTTATCCGCATAATAAAATGAAAGGTAAACCATGCGAAAAAGCGTTTCCCTATAAACCGTGAAAAAAATGCCTGTAATTTCCATTGTATACCGTATAATGCGTATGCCCGTTTTTTTTCTAAGCAGCGCAAGCAATGGTGTACAAGCGGTGCCGTTTTTTTCGCCCCCTGCATATAGGCATCGCTGCTGCTTACTGCACGGGCAGCAAACCCTGTCTGGGCTTGTCCGGGACAAAAAGCAAGCACGGTTATGCCATGTTCTTGTAATTCAGTGCGCAAACTAATAGAAAAACTTAAAAGATATGCCTTTGTAGCAGCATAGACACAAAACTTCCCTACCGGTAAAAAGGCAGCCATACTAACCGTATTCACAATACAGGCACCCCGCTGCATAAACGGCAGCACTGCCGAGCAGCAACCAGTAGCTGTATATACATTGAGATTAATCATATCCAACAGCTGTACCGGTTCCGTATCGTAAAAAGAACCATAGATTCCGAAACCGGCATTATTTATCAATAAAATAATAGAAAAATCGCCGTACTGCTTTTCTTCCATAAGCAGCTGCTGAAAATGCCGGAGCCCTGCTTCGCCTGCAATATCATAGGCAAAACATCGTATAGTTAAAAAATTTTTGCATTCGATGGTTGTTTGTACTGTGTGTAGTCTACCGCTGTCCCGCGCCATAAGCCAAAGCTCGGTACAGCCTTGCTTTGCAGCGTAATCCCGTGCATATTGCAGTGCAAATTCTGCTCCGAATCCTGAACTTGCACCGGTAATAATAGCTATCCGCCTCATACTAATGGGAGGGCTGTCCAATGCCCAGATGAGCTACTCTACAGTTCTGCATTACATAAGCCTCACTATTTTTTCATGCGTAACACGGGAATCGTAACGTGCTTCTTTAAAAGTAACCGTATGCTTTTGGATATCCCAAATAAGAAAATGAGCGGGATAATATTCTTCAGCAAGCGGTTCCATACTTTCCTTTAACTGCGGGTTATGGGCAAAATTGAAAAACCGCGGAAACCCGACGCTACCGGGGTTTACAATATAACATTTTTCATCAAGATGCACGATTTGTTCAGGTGTAGGATAAAGCCTGCTTATATCGTCGTTACGATCTAAAATAGATACGGCAGCTTCATGAGTATGTCCGCAAAAGCAAAGGCGGAAATTTTCTGCACACAAATAATCAAATGCTATTTGTATCTCATGTGCTTTGAATAAATACTCGGTTAGCGGGTCTACCGGCGATCCGTGCACAAGCAAGGTTTTTTCAGAAAATGCATACAGCGGTTTTAAGCGGCTGCAGAAAAACAAACTTTTCCATGATAGTGCTCCCCGTGTTTTTCTGAGTGAACGCTGCGCTTTACTATTAAACCAGCGCGATGATAATTTCCTGACAACACCGGCCTCATGGTTTCCAGCAAGGAGGATGCATACTTTCAAATCTTTTTTCAGTTGCCGTAAAATAGTAATACAAGCCTCAGGATCAGGACCATAACCTACCATATCTCCTAACGAGATAAATCCATCATAATTATACTTTGCTGTTGCAAGAACAGCCGTCAATGCTTCAAGATTTGCATGTATATCAGCAGTTACCAAAATTTTCATAAAAGTGTATACTATCATATTCTATGAAAGAAATTTTTACAACGAGCCTGAGACAAAGTATTAAAGATCATTTTCAGTCTGATTGGAAACTCCTCACTGAAACAGAGCGGTTTATTGCAGCAACTCCGCTATACCGCAGTTATGAACAGCACTTCCAGATATGGCGAAAACAATTGCAGACCTCTCTTTCACCGGATGAACACAATAACGTCCGCAAAGAAATCGTTGCATTGCGTAAATCTTTACGGCTGCAAGGGTATGATCTTTCACTCGGCTCTATTATACTGGTTGTAAAAAATTTTGTAAACGATGATGCAGCCGCTCAGGGGTATAGGCGGGTGGTGCTATGTTTTTGTGATACCGGACTCTACTGGTATTCAGGGCAAGCAAACCATTTAGAACTCGCCAGTGTGCTGCAGCAAGAACTTGAGCGGAAAAATCTATACGAACACCCTGAAATGCATTATCTATGGTTTTTATGGCAACGAAATATACTGCTGCTGAGCGGTTCTGCGACAGAGACTGCGGCAGGTTTTGAGCGGCTGCAAAAGCGGGCTCAAGCAAATCCTCAAAAAATATTACGGTTTTTGAAAAACCTCGCCTAAGCACATAACAGTCATTAGAAGTGTTCAACAACGAAGTTTCATAGCAGGTTTAGCATCAATTTTTATCTTAGTTTTGCGTGCTGTTTTGCACACTCCCCATAGTTTTTTTGTATTACCCTTGAGTAAAACAGATATATGTGGCAATATAACGGCAGATACTATAAACTGGTAATCTATAAACATTCATTTTGGATAATTTTCTTGATTTTAAATGCGGGACTACAATGGGACTGTCCAAAACTGAAAACCTATCAGCCTTGCGAATATCAATGCTGATAGCAAAAAGTAATCAACTTTTGGGGGCAGCCTCGAAACTCATTCACAGCGTTTCTACATACCGAAACACCAGCATACAGCAACTGCTCGGCATGCGTTCATTCATCCGGCTTTCGTTGATGAATTTTTCTGTGAATATAGAGGACGGTCTATACCATAACGTATATTATTATCTCGCAAAAACCGGAATTATCACAAAAATTTACAGCTATTGCGATAGTCATTTATAAAGGCTGTATGATAATAGAATAGGAGAAGATTGTGTTAAAAAATACTAAGTTAGAGCTTAACGAAGAAGAACTTACAACATTCTTAAAAGAGGCTGTTCAAGCAGTAAAAACAGAAGAAGATCCCGATGTATTAAATGCATACCGTAAAATTTTTAAAAAGAATGTTCCGTTTACACTTCGTTCGTATATTGCTGCGTATCTTGTAAAAGAAATCGAAGGGGCATCCTTTTTTAAAGGAAAATCATACAGCCGTAGACCAGCTCCCCGGTACTCCGATAGGTTTCGTACCACAACGGAACGTGCCGTTCCAGTAGAACACCCTGTTCTTGATGCATCTGAATCGTCCAGCATTTTTATCAGTATCGGGAGAAGCAGAAGAGTATTTCCCCGCGATATTATTACTTTGTTTATCCAAAATGCAGGTGTGTCGAGGGAGCGGATTGGCGATATTCGCATACTCGAAAATTATTCATTTGTGCAAGTTATGACAGAGGATGCTGAAAGCATTATAGAAAAGCTGAATAATACCCCTTACCGCGGACGCACTTTATCGGTAAGTTATTCAAGAAAGCCGGAAGATGATATAGGTGCAGGAGATACCGATTCTCAGCCGGCAGTGCTAGCAGAATGACCATATTACTGCGGTTCCTGTTGTGTTGCATTATTTTTTCCGCTTGTTCTTTCAGTTATAGTAAAGACGCTGAAAATCATAGCAGTCAACCTGACATGATTTTTGAAAATGTAACATTACGGCGGTATGTAAAAGCACAGCCGGATTTACACGTACAAGCAGGTCTCCTTGAAATGTATGATGCGGAAAAAATTTGGGCAGGGAAAACAATTACCTTTATCCGCTATGATGAGCAAACACTTACAGAAAATCTCAAAGGAACTGCCGGCATTTTATATATTGATGAAAAAGCTGAAGAATACTATCTTGGGGAAGACGTACATTGTCACCTTATTGCAGATGATTTTTTTGTACGCAGCCCCGCATTATTTTGGAAGAAAAAAGAGCATATACTGGCAGCACCCAGCAATGCAGCCGTTTCAGTAAAGCAAGGGGAAGATATATCTGTTGAAGGGACCAATTTTGTTGCCAACACAGCAACAAAGGCATTTATGTTTGCAACAGCTCCCAGCGGATATATCCGTGTACATGAAGACGATAAAAAATCAGATGCCGCTGAATAAGCGGGGCAGGTATTCTGAGATTTACCTGCATCCATGACGGTTCCCATGCGCTTTAATTTGTGATGTTTCAATTTAAATCATTATACTATAAAGACTTAAATTGAAATGCGCTATCAGCTTTTAACACACCTTGATCTCCCAGTAGACTACATACTTCAGCAAGCAGCTTCCCGCTTACTGGATGCCGGTATGCCGGAAATAGCTCAAGCAGCGGAATAAGTACAAAACACCGCTGCTCTATTGCTGGATGCGGAATACAAAGTGCCGGATTATTTTGCTGAATACACTGCGTTCCAAAGAAAAGAATATCAATATCAAGAGTACGTGGTCCTTTTTTGATTTCTTTACTGCGGTCTCTACCGTATTTAGACTCAATCGACTGGGTATACATGAATAACTCTTGCGGAGTACCGGCATAGTTCCCAGCAACAACAAGGTTGAAAAAATCATCTTGCTGCACATACTCCTGCGGCGCAGTCTTATATACTGATGAAATACGCATATCGTGGAGTATAGTACGTAATTCTGCCGCTGCACCGCTTAATATTGCGCGAGAATCTCCTACGTTAGAACCCAAACCGAGAATAATTGTTTGATTACTGCTTTGAGGGAACGATAAGCCGCTAGAATAACTCATTCTCATCACTGGTATTGATATTTTTTAGATCAAATGAATCTTCCATCGGTTCTGTACTGCTGCTTTTTTGTGCTGCTTTTTCTGCCTTTGCTTTTGCCATAAGCGACGGCGCAGGTTTTTCAGGGTCTTTTTGCAAACTGTCTGGTGGTGCAGCCGCTGGAGCTACTGCTGGAGCCGCTTCTGCTCCAGCTCCTGCGAAACTTGAGATATATTTTTGATTCGGAAAAAGCTGCGCTCTGAGCGTTTTTTCTAAATCTATTGCAACAGCAGGATTATCCTCAAGATACTTCACTGCATTATCATGCCCTTGCCCTATTTTTTCATCTTTATATGAATACCATGCACCTTTTTTATCTATCAATTCATATTTTACGGCACAATCAAGAAGACTGCCGTATGCTGAAAAACCTTTGCCAAACAAGATTTCAAGCTCTAATTTACGGAACGGCGGGGCAACTTTGTTTTTAACTACCTTAATACGCACTTTATGCCCGAATGCTTCATCTTCGCCCTTACCAAGTACTTCGCCTTTACGGACATCAATGCGGATAGAAGAATAAAATTTGAGTGCATTCCCGCCGGTTGTTGTTTCAGGGTTACCGAACATAACGCCTATTTTCATACGAATCTGATTGATAAATATAATCATGCACTTTGAACGGGAAATAATTGCTGTTAATTTTCTGAGAGCCTGACTCATTAAGCGGGCTTGTAAGCCCATGTGAGAATCACCCATATCACCGTCTATTTCAGCTTGGGGTGTTAAAGCAGCAACAGAATCCACAACGATAATATCCACGGCACCGGATCGCACAAGGTTTTCTGTAATTTCTAATGCCTGTTCGCCTGCATCCGGCTGAGCAACCCATAGTTCATCAATATTTACCCCAAGTTTTTGTGCATACTGCGGATCAAGCGCATGTTCGGCATCAATAAAAGCAGCAATTCCGCCCTGCTTTTGTGCTTCTGCAACGGCATGGAGAGCGAGTGTTGTTTTTCCTGAAGATTCCGGTCCAAAAACTTCAATGATACGCCCCCGCGGATAACCGCCGATCCCTAATGCTTCATCAAGGAGAATACTACCGGAAGGAATTACCTCAATGCCGGCGGTGGATGCCTTTGCCCCAAGCTTCATCAATGAGCCTTGTCCGAAATTTTTTTCAATCTGTAAACGGGCTGCTTCTAATGCTTTCAGTTTATCATCTGTATTTGTAATTGTTCCTACTTGATTAGTCTCCGTTTTTTTTGCCATGTCTTTCTCCTAAAAACTCTGCTGCTTGTATGTATTCCGCGTAACCGGCTGCATCATACCGAATAAAAAGTAGCGAAGCTAATGTGCTATATCTACTCATATAGACGTTTTAAACAATAATGGCTGGTAAATAATCGGTATGTTTATAGTATTTTTACCAGTATCATAGTAGACCTGTTCGATAAATTAGCGGGTACCTCTAAAAACTCAAAGTTCAGGAATGAACACAGACATTCATTCCTGAACGATGCCATCCATGGCGTTGGTAATCAGTGTACATCCGTGTACCAACGAGTTTTTCTAACAAAAAACTCGGTACTGCTTAGAACCACCGCCATCCATGGCGGTTCTGATAGTCATTACTATATAAAGACTTAAATTAAAACTCGTTATCAGCTTTGCTGATGAGGTATCTGTAAAATCTAACCGAGTTTTTAGAGGCACCTTAGCTTTCGAACAGTTCTACTATAACAAAAAAGTAACAATACGCATAGAGCATTTCGCAGAGATATGAGGCTTGACAAACAAATGCTTACTTGACACGTATCTATGTGCTTGGGTAATCTATGCAAGAGGCATAATGCCGTATTGTTAGAGAGGTGATTGTATGAACATTGCAATTATTTACGGAGGAAAATCTACCGAACACGAAATATCACTCATTTCTGCTGCATCTGTTGTCCGGACAATTTCTCCTACACATACCATATATCTTATCGGTATTACCAAAGACGGCAGATGGTACTTGCAGCCGAATACCGTTTTTGCAGAGCTGCGGGCTGATAAAACTGCGGTGCTTTCCATTAAAACTGATACAGCACAGCGTGTTGCTGTTATCCCCGGCGGCGGTACGGAAGGCGGACTGTCTGTTAATGGAGAGCCGCTTGCTATTGATGCGGTATTTCCTGTGCTGCATGGTATGTTCGGCGAGGACGGGACTATACAAGGATTACTTGAAATGGCAGACATTCCGTATGTCGGCGGCGGTGTCCTTGCAAGTAGTGTCGCAATGGATAAAGAAAAGACAAAAATTATCTGGCAACAGAGCGGGCTGCCGATTGTTCCATTCTTATGTGTAAAAAGACCTCAGTGGGAAGATACCGATTCACGCAATGCCATTATTACACACGCTGAAAAAGAGCTTGAGTACCCGCTTTTTGTTAAACCGTGCCGCGCAGGCAGCTCTGTTGGGGCACATAAGGCGGCAGATAGGAATGAGCTGCTCAAAACTATTGACGACACCTTTCTCTGGGATGATAAAATTCTTATTGAGGCGTGTATTGAAGCAAGAGAAATAGAGTGTTCTGTAACCGGTAATGGTGAGTGTACGATATATACCCCCGGAGAAATTATCCCTACCCATGAATTTTATGATTATGAGGCAAAATATACCGATCCTGAAGGTGCTGAGCTTAAAATTCCTGCCGATATTGATGATGAGCAGCGTAGGACGATACGCAGTATCGCCGCCCAAGCGTATCAAGCACTTGATTTAACCGGTATGGCTCGTGTGGATTTTTTTATTGATAAAAAAACAAAAAAAATATTTTTAAATGAAGTAAATACTATTCCGGGGTTCACTGCAATTTCTATGTTTCCAAAAATGTGCGCTGCATCAGGGCTGCCTTATGCCGATCTGATTATGCATTTGATTGAACTTGCTCGAGAGCGTTTTCAAGCAGCTCGGCGGCTTCGGACAAACCGTCTATAGGCACCGCTTGTAGAGGCGGTATAAGATGCCGTATGAGGGCTGTCATTGCCAACGGCGTAAAATTAAGGCTTGCTATCTCGCGAGATGTTGGACGGTTGCTTTGAGCAAATGTCGCAACAGGGAGGTTCAATGAAAATAGGATTGGCGGTATGTAACATCGAAAACAACAAAATTGCTAAAAATAAATATAAAATTATCAAAACAATTAAAAAAGCAAAAAAGCAGGCGGTAGATCTCTTATTGTTTTCGGAATCTGCACTGCAAGGGTTTGATTCATTATCATGGAAGTATGAACGCGATAAAACTATTGCGCTGTCTGTAGAATCAAGAACTGTGCAGGAAATAGCAAAGGCTTGCCGTAAAAATTACGTAGCAATAGGATTAGGCTATATAGAGTTATGTGAAAATGATCTTTACAGTAGTTACATCATCATTGGAAAAGATGGAAATACTCTATATAATTACAAAAGGATGAGTGCAGGCTGGAAAGAAAGGGGAACCGATAGCCATTATAAGGAAGGAACTACGGTTGGTATGTTTTCATTTATGAACAAGAAGTTTCGTGTAGGATTATGCGGGGATTTTTGGGAAGATGCTATCTTGGAGCAGCATAAAATTTGTGATGGTGCGTATGTTTGTTGGCCTGTATTCACTGATTATAAAAGAAAAGAATGGGTTACAAGTGCTGAAGCAGAATATGAAGCTCAAAGTAAAAGAATAGGCTTAGATGTTTTTCAGATAAATCACATATCAAAACATTCCTCGAAAGCTCTCGGCGGAGCATACTACTATAAAAACGGCAAGATACAACAGAAATTACCATTAGCAAAAGAAGGTATACTGTGTATTACAGTAGGGAACCTCTAAAAATTTAATCGAGTTTTTGGAGGTGTCCAGTACAGTATTGGACACCTCCGCATAGAATCTCCGCTTTAGTAAACCATTCCTTCAACACTTAACGATTCGAGCCACAACATTTTTGCAGTTGTAATCGTTAAAGTGTCATTCTCCGCTTCGGTACCCTTACGGACATATACCGTAATACCATCAACAGAAAATTCAGTATAGTTACTCACGGAATTAGGCATACCAGCAAGCACGGCCGGTTGTGGAATTGTGCCGCCTCACGTTCGGCATCCGCCAAGGTACACATGTACAGCAGCGGTATTATGCTTTGCAAGAAATGCACGTGCTTTTTCATCAACGATGACAGTCATACAACCTCCTTAATCATCATAAGACTTATTCGATAACTCCGTTGTCGAACAGGTTTATTCTTTGTGTTTTTAGCAGCACTGTTGCAACAACTAAAAACAAACTTCCCTATTATAGTATAGAAAATTTTAGGATTCGTCAAATCATTAAACACAGTTGCAAGATTTTTTACTGCGTTTTTAGGTGCCGCAGTCTAAATGACAATATATAGGGTAATGTATGTGTGTGATATGGATTTAGAGGATTATTACTTATAAAGGCTTGCATGACAGAGTAACAACTCAATAACAGTTGTAAGAGCAATTTTGCTAACGTATGCCCCTTGGAAATAAGCTTCAGGGCATACTAAATAGATGATGCGTATTAGTCTTTTTCTACTTCAAAGGTAGCAACTTTAACAGATTTAGATGCACTTCCCTTTGTGATAGTAAGGCTCAGTGTTACATTAGCTTTCTCTTTACCATGGACCACATTCATTTTTGCATTATCTGTATTAGAAGAATGAGCATTTAAGGCAATTGCCTTTGTATTTGATGAAACCCATGTAATTTTAACACCAGCATCATTCCCATTATCCCAGTCCTCACCTTTCGGCAGTGTAAGCTCTGTTACGGTTTTATCAAGTGATACTGGGGTATTAGCATCCTTAATATCAACTTTATTACTGTTAAGTAAGTAATCAAAATTAAGCGACACTATGTGAGTATTTAATGAACAAACT
>JBQMYN010000064.1:0-14022 GCA_052173475.1 Treponema sp. | reverse complement strand
GGAAGTCAAGCTCTCTTTTCGCCGATGATACTGCAGATCATGTGGGAAAGTAGGTTGCAGCCGGGCTTTTCTTTTTCCCCACATCCTTTCCCTCTTGCTTTCTTTTCGGGTGTATGTATGTAATCTTATAGTATATTCTGGTAAAAAAGATTATGATTGAGTAATAGTTTCAATTAGGAACCTCTAGTTGTACCGTATAAAGACTTAAATTGAAACTCGTCGGGGCTATCAATACCGATGGAATACCATCGGTATACTGAAGATAAACTTTTTGGGCTGCTTTGTTTTCTTAAACTTTATTTGCGTTGTGGTTTTTATAGATTGTTGCAGTATAATAATTTATAAAAATACTCGTTAGCTTGAGCAGTAGTGAAGTTATCGGCTATGTCTTATCTTCTAAAAGCAACCGAGTTTTTAGAGAGACCTAATTATACGACGGAGTATGAGATGAGTGATTTAATTGTGAAAAATTTGTTTGAGAGCAATGAACCTGAAAAGATATTACAAGCTGCTCGGCCTTTTATAGAATTGATGATGCAATATGAATGTGCTATGCTTGAAATTCAAACAAAATTAGAAGTGTTGAATAAGGAGCTATCATTGAATAGTGATAAGAATCCTTTTGAAGCTATTATTTGTAGAATAAAAAAGCCAATTAGTATTATCAATAAGCTGAAAAAATTGAATTTAGAGGTAACTATTGAAAATATTGAGAAAGAATTGCATGATGTTGCCGGTATTCGTGTTATTTCAACTTTCCCAAATGATATTTATCTTTTAGCTGAAAAATTGTGTTCTCAAGATGATATACGGCTCTTGCAGCGAAAGGATTATATTAAAAATCCTAAACCTAATGGGTATAGAAGTTTGCACCTTATCGTAGAGATTCCTGTATTTTTTGCTGAAGGGAAAAAATTGATGCAGGTAGAAGTTCAATTCCGTACAATTGCAATGGATTTTTGGGCTAGTGTGGAACATAAGATATATTATAAAAAGACGCATGATTGTCATACTGTGCAAATTGCTGACCAATTAAGGAGCTGTGCTGATGCTATTCATGCAATGGATGTACGTTTACAAGAAATAAGCGAAGAAATTGAGCGGTATAAGTGCCCTGATGAGTAATAGAGGGTGAGTAATTTTGTGCTGCATTCTTTTTTGACCTCTTGCATTTGAGGGATAAAGTATCGTATGATGTATATATGGCGAAACGCTCGGTAAAGAAGCTCTCTAGCGGCTGTTTTTTTTGGATAATTTTTTTCTTTCTAGTTGGCTCTCTTTTTATTCTTAATAAAAATAAAATTGCGGTGGTTTTTGAAAAAACACGGGCGAAGTATCTATTTTTTAATACATCTTCCGAATATACCAATGGCACAGGTAAAACTCAGCTTACTGATCTGTCTCAAACACCAATACAGCCTATTTCATTTGATGATGACCGTAGTGATGCCCCCTCTTTTGATGTGGCGAATGACGGTACTGTACAGAATGCAGATGCTCAAACACCTGCGCTATCAGATCATACAAGGAATGATACAGCAGAAAGAGCGCATCCTACTATTGATGCCGGTTCCTCTTCTGAAGTAAATACGGACACTGCCGGATCAGATAGCCATCTGAGAGCTTTTACCCTCTATTGGATAAGTATTGATAATGATGGTACAATACTTCGTCATGCAAAAACACATTTGATACCGCAATCCGATTCTCCTTTGACAGATGCGCTTACGGTATTGCTACAGCATCCAACGCGTGAGTCGGAAAAAAATGATTTGCTTTCCCTGATACCTTCAGGGACTCAATTACGTTCGGTACGGGTGCAGGATGGCATTGCTTTCATAGATTTCAGTGATGAATTTCAATTTAATCAATATGGTATAGAAGGATATTTAGCTCAGCTTGCGCAAGTTGTTTTTACTGCAACTGAATTTCCGACAGTGAATGCTGTTCAATTTCTTATTGAGGGTCAGAAAAAAGAGTATCTTGGTTCTGAAGGCGTGTGGATTGGTACCCCGCTTACAAGGAATCTCTTTTAAGCGGGATTTCCTTATGTTTGATGTTACTAAAGTCTCCCTGTTCCGAAACGGAAGTTTTGGAATAAAGGGTATTGCATAATAGGGGCTGCTCCGCAAGCAAATAGCTTTTGGAACAAAAGAACGCATTATAGCCCCCTGTCTGCAATGCTTTTCGCTTTCTAATATAAAGCGTCATACATACAGCTGGGAACCTCTAAAAATCTATGCCTGAGTTTTTGAGGTTCCCAGCTACTGCAGCTACTTTATAGCTGTGCTTAGTTTCAACTATTGCCTGTTTATTCCCATACTGCAATCAGCTCAAGATTTTCAGTTACCTTAGTTTTAGCGGTAATCGAAGTATCAAGCACTCCTTTCTTTGCCCAGTGCTTGAATGTGGCATCTTTTTTCTTCATGCGCTTGTCGTCCGGCTTGATGCTTTCAGCGGTTGCATTAAATATAACTTCGAAATAGAATGAAGAATCCAGCCTGCCAAATTTTCCGCCTGCGGGGTCAAAGGTGATGACCCACTTTGTGTGATTCCAGCGTAAGTGATTCGGTAATCGTATCGGTATATTTTGTGCCAACCGTGTGATTATTTTCTTTTGACCAATGCTTAAAGTGATGTCCTGCCGGAGGGTTCATCTTCTTAACTTCTTCATCAGTCGGTTTGGTAACTTTTTGCCCGTGTTCTATTTGCTGATCCTCAGGGGCTGTACCGCTACCGTTGTTTAAGTTAAAGTGTATGGTGTGCTTTTTTGGTATCAGCTTCCAGATAGCATAGAGTGTCATGTCTTCTGTTACCGGCGTATTTGTGATAGTGCAGGCGGTCTCTGCTTCGGAACCTCCGGATGCTTTAGACCAATGCCGGAATTGATAGCCGGTCCACACCGGATTTGCAGGAGCAGTCGCTGAATTACTATCTGATACGATCTGAGCTTTGTAAGCATCAGCGTTCGTTTGATCAGGTGCACCGTTCAAGTTAAATTTTACTGTCCATTTTTCGGCTGCGGGGTTGTACCGCTATCGGGCTGCCAAATTGCATAGAGCGGTATATCTACGTTTTCGTTAATGCTTTCCGTGTCAAACTTGAATTCATCAGCAGTGCTTGCTGGGTCTGCTTTACTGTTTTTTGACCAGAATTTGAAAGTATAGCCTATTACGGTAGGAGGCGGTTTTTTAAACACTTAAGAAGAAAATATCCGTTTTGTTTGATAACTTTGTTGCCGGTCAGTGTCCCTCTTAAATTACATGCTGCCGCCGCACATCTACTCCGTGTATAAGTATACCCTATAACAAGCTATTTTGCAAAACATTTTTTTAAATTAAGGTGAGGTTGCTACAAGGCACAGGTGCGCTCTGCTAGTCCTGTTCTGAAACGAAAGTTTTTGGATAGCCCCATCGATTCTGAGGAGAACCACTGCCATCCCTGTCCGTTTTGCAAAGCTGCCACGGATGGCGACGGTATCTTCTAAAAATCTAACCAAGTTTTTAAAGATGCCCTATACACCGGGATTTTGCACTTAAATTATAAAGCTATAGCTTATAATAACTTATATGTTTTATTGTTAAGTTAGTATTATACAATAATTTAGAAAATTGTAATACGGAATCCATGAAAATATACGGTGGAACGCACTAACTTTTCAAAGTACATTCTTTTTTCAGCTGTTAGATTGTAAGAGATATTGAGAATGATAGATAGTATTAAATTTGGTTATATACCCATTCGGAAACTTCGTTTTCGTACAAGTTTATCAAGTAAATAAACAAGGCGCCGATCAGAATCGAACTGATGAATAAAGGTTTTGCAGACCTCTCCCTTACCACTTGGGCACGGCGCCGATAACTAAAGTCAGAGTATATTAGCATAAATGATTATGTTATGCAAGTATATTTTTTAATTTTCTGTATTTTTTACAAGAAAAAGCTGCCGTAAAGATGCGTATGCTTTGACTACATTACGCTCCTGTACATTAAATCTATTCTGAAAGTGAAATGTATGAACAGGTTTTTTTATTGCGGTATACTAAACAATAGTGAAAAAAAGTGCATGATAGTTCCGCCCATTACAAAGAAATGCCAAATGGTATGCATCCATTTTACTTTTTTTGCTGCATAAAAAATACAGCCGGCTGTATACACGACTCCGCCGATAACTAAAAAGCGGAAACTTATCATTGGCAGCTGTTCTTTTAAAGGCTTTACGGCAAAAAGAATAAGCCAGCCCATAGGGATGTAAGTTATAACAGATAAAAGTCTTATCCTACTGCCGAATACTGCATAAAAAATGATCCCAAGTACCGCAAGCCCCCAGATAACACCAAAAATTATCCAGCCGGCAGCTCCTCGTAAAGCGGTTAAACAATACGCCGTATATGTACCGCTTATGAGGATATAGATTGAGCAGTGATCAAAAATACCAAACACTTTTTTTGCACCAAGCGGTAGCGCATGGTATAATGTAGAAAACAAATACAGTAAAATTGCTGATGAACCAAAAATAGTGAATCCGACAATGTACGCTGCTTTTTCTGCAATCGGTGCATAGAAAGCAGCACGGATAATTAAAAGAACCAATGCAGCAATTGATAATAACATACCAATACCATGACTTACCGCATTTGCAATTTCTTCTCCGATTGTGTATCGTCTTTTAATTGTTTTTTCCATATATAGGTTCCCTTAGATTCTTTTTGCGATGCCATCGACAAGGGGGCAATGCCGATGAATATAACTCGTCCTATAATAAAAAAAAATACACAATGTATCAAGGGTACAGAAGCCGCTCTTGGCACCCATTTAAAATAGGCATGGAACTGTCAAAAAACTTCAGGTTTGGGACGGTTCGAATGCAGCATCTCTGACGAAGATATATCTTCATTACAATGCAGAATCCTTGATATTTCCGTGTAACATGCTTGACTGATACATATTTATCTATATACTTATGTTTTAATGAAGCTCTAACCATGAGGACATAGCACCGTGCCTATAAGCTGCTGAAGTTACACCTCTAACGATTAGACGCAACCTAAAGCATGGATAAGGGGACACCTTTAAAAACTTCAGTTTTTTAGAGGTGTCCCCTAGATTTATGTTGCGATGTATTTTTGATAAGTCATAATAATGCAAAGATTTATCAAAAAACTCGTTATCAGCTGTGCTGATGGAGCATCTCTAAAAATCTAATCGAGTTTTTAGAGATGCCAAAGAACCCTATTCGATAACGTAGTTGCCGAACAGGGCTAATGAAAACTAGTCATAAGGGGGTTTACCGCGTTATGAAGACATCTGAATCAATTTCGCCAAAAGCGACTCAAACTGCTATGTATCGAAAACATGTTAGCTTACGCGTCAAGACGCTTGCTCAATTTTCCATATTTGCCATAGTTGTTGTGGTGATAGTGTTATTAACGACGTATCCGCGAGCGCAGAGCGTCCTTACCAAGCGTTTACAACAAACAGGTATGGATGAATTTAAGTATATCGAAAAATTATCTCAACTCTATTTTACAACAGCAAAAAATACTTTCTCTACCCTGCTCACAGCCAACGAGATTGTTTCCGTAGATAATAGCATCACGTCATATCTAAATAAAAAAACACCTAACGGTGTTTCTGAGATGAAACCTGAACCCGGCAGCTATGAAGAAAGCGTAAATAACCTGTTTATACAATTTGAAAAAGCAAATGATAACATCCAAGCACTCTTTTTCTCTATAGAAGAACACGGCGGTTTTTTGCGGTATCCGCCGGTTAATCGCAAAGATGGCTATGACCCACGAACACGCAGCTGGTATAAAGCGGGAAAAGAGGCGAACGGTCAACTCTATGCAAGCGAAGCGGTTAAAATTACCTCTACTCAAGCAGTATTGACGATTCTACAAGCAGTGTATGATACAGAAAAGAAAATGAAAGGGCTTTTAGGCATGAATATTGATTTAGCAGGGTTGCGTTCTGCAATCGAATCGAAGTCCGGAGAACAAGATACTGCACATACGATCTTGGTTGATACAGATAACAAAATTATTGTCAATACTTTTAATGATACGGAAGTCTGTACTCTTATCGGAGATGCAAATATAGAAGGATTAAAAGATTATACGCACGATACCAAAAAGACTGCTAATATGACAATTAATGGAACGCCGTATTATGTTACGATGGCTCCCATCAAAACGGCGGTTACCACACTCGGTGCTATTATCCTTATTCCGAACACTGTTGTAGCTGAACAAAGTAAAACGCTTATCGTCTCTCTGGTAGGAACAAGTGCAGTTATCATGGTGCTTGCAGTCCTCTTTTCCATGCTTTTTACCAATATGATTATTAACCCGATTAAACGCATTAACGAGGCACTGAAAGATATTGCACAGGGAGATGGAGATTTAACAGTGCGGCTGCCGGTAACGGGAAACGATGAAATTACCCAGTTAGCGGAGTATTTTAATGCGACAATTATAAAGATCAGTGCTTCAATCAAATCGGTGGGCAAAAACAGCAACGTTATGAAAACAATCGGCAATGAGCTTGTGTCCAATATGGATGAAACGGCAGAGGTTGTACATGAGATCAGTACAAACATCGACGAAGTAAAGCAACAGGCACTCACTCAGGCGGCAAGCGTTACAGAAACAGCTGCTACTATTGAGGAAATAGTCAAAACTATTAAACAGCTCAATGATGGCATCGAAATACAGGCAGCGAGCGTTGCACAATCGTCTTCCGCTGTAGAACAGATGGTTGCAAATATTGCTTCTATCGGGCAAACACTCGGCAAAACTGATGAGGCTATCAGAAATTTGACCACAGCAACCGGCGACGGCAAAGCAACTTTGGTAACATCCAACACCGTAACACAGAAGATTACCGAAGAGTCCGGTTCGCTTATGGAAGCATCAAGTGTTATTCAGCACATTGCCTCACAGACTAACTTACTTGCAATGAATGCTGCTATCGAAGCAGCTCATGCAGGAGAGGCAGGCAAGGGATTCGCTGTTGTTGCCGATGAAATTCGGAAACTCGCAGAAGATTCTGCAATGCAAGGAAAGACAATTACCTCGACACTGAAAACACTCAGCGGAGAAATTGAAACGCTCTCTGCATCATCTAAAACGGTAGAAGAAAAGTTTAATACTATTTTCACGCTTGCAGAACAGGTGAAAGAGATGAGTGCTCGGCTTACTGAAGCAATGCGGGAACAGGAAAAAGGCAGTAGAGAAGTATTGGATGCAATCAAAAATATTAATACGGTAACAGAGGAAGTACAAGCCGGTTCTGAAGAAATGTTACGAGGCGGAGACAGAGTAACGCAGGAAATGGGAAAATTGGATGACCTAACCCGCATCATCACCAATAGTATGAATGGAATGGCAGCCGGTGCTGTCCGCATCGACAATGCAGTACAGGAAGTAAACAAAATAACACAGAAGAACAAACGAAGTATTGAAGGGCTGACCAAAGAAGTAGGAAAATTTAAGGTATAGGACTTTCACACCGGACAGGAGCATCCGTTAAACAGCATACATGAGGCAAGAGGTTCTCCCAAAAGTTGGTTACTTTCGGGAGAGTCCCTTGTTTATCTTTATATAAAGAGATTAATACCGCTTTGCGAGGCTGCCTCCATGTAGGTTGCAACACCACCGATTTCTACTCCATCCATTAGTTCTTCAGCAGTAATTCCCATAATGTCCATCGACATTTGACAGGCAATAAGCCGTACTCCAGATTCAAGGGCATTGCGGAACATTGTTTCAAGCTGATCGACATTTTTATCTTTCATTCGCCCTTTCATCATTTTGGCTCCCATACCAGCGAAGTTCATATTGGACAAGGACAAGCTGCCCATACCTTTCGGCAGCATACTGCAAAACATCTTACCCATAGCGTCTTTTTTCACACTCGATCCGTCAGGTTTCCGCAATACCGAAAGCCCCCAGAAAGTAAAAAACATCGTTACTTTTTTACCGGTTGCTAATGCGCCGTTTGCTAATACAAACGCTGCAAGAACCTTATCCATGTCATGCGAAAATACAATAATGGTAGCACTATCCTTTGTTTCCTGTATAACGGTTTCCTGTTGTACAGCCAGTCCTTTCTTGATACGGGCGGTGATTAATCCTTTTTCGCGTTTACTTTCGATAAGCTGATTGCCCGTCAGACCGCACCATGACTGTACATCGCGGGCAAAGCCGGGATCCGATGCCTGAATTTCCAAGATACCACCAGTAGGGAGATTCTCAATCTCCTTTTTCAGCTGCATAATGGGACCCGGACACTGTAATCCGCAAGCATTTACAAACACCGTCGGCGCATTTTCGGCTCCGGCTGTTGGAGTATTGCTGTGCACACCGGTATTTTCGGTTCCCCTCTGAGTGTTTTCGGCTGTCCCTCGACTGCCGGCAAATCCTGATTGCTTTGCCGCCTTTTGCGGATCCGTCAGCCATAACAATTCGCCTTGTACCGTCTTATACGTCATGTAGCCGCCGGAAAGATTGACCGTATCGGTATAGCCGTTTTGACGCAGTATTCTATCAGCAAGATAGCCCCGCAGCCCCATACCGCAGTTGATGACGATGCTCCGGTTTTTCGGTACTTCACTCAGCCGCTTTCTCAGCTCTGTATGCGGTATATTGACTGCCCCCGACAATGCCCCAAGTGCAAACTCTTCAGGCGTACGCACATCAAGAAAGAACGCCCCCTTTTCAGCATAGTGCGGAATATCCCGCCACGAAATAATGCTTGTTAAACCGTCTCTCACGTTTTCCGCGATAAAGCCGAGCATATTGATCGGATCTTTTGCGGAATCAAATGGCGGCGCATACGCCTGTTCAAATTCAGCAAGGTCGGAAATTGTACCGTTCTTTTTGATGTATGCGGCAATGACATCTATCCGCTTATCAGCACCTTCGAGTCCAACAGCCTGCGCTCCCCACAGCTTTCCATTTTCAGGGTTATATAAAATTTTGAGTGAAATCATCGCAGCACCGGGATAATAACCGGCATGGTGCATCGCATGGGTAACAATCTGTTTGTACGGCAGCCCCGCTCGCTCCAGTGCTTTTTCCCCTAAACCGGTAGCCGCTGCGGTATAATCGAATATTTTTGCTACACTGGTGCCAATAGTGCCGCAGTACGGTTTTTTATTGCCGAATACGATGTTATCCGCACAGATACGCGCCTGTTTATTCGCAGGACCGGCAAGCGGAATAGTGGTATCAGTATCGAGCAGCGGGCTTTTAAACGAGATAGCGTCCCCGATTGCATAGATTCCCTTTTGAGAGGTTGCAAAATACTCATTTACTTTGATTGCTCCGTTCGGTGCAAGCTCGATATTACAATCCTTTGCCAGCTTGGTATCGGGGCGTACGCCGATTGACAGAATAACCGCATCGCAGATAATTTCTTTACCCGACTGTAAGCATACTGCTAATCCGCTGCTGCGCTGCTCAAAGGCTTTTACCCCGTCCTTGAGGTATAAGGCAATACCTCTGCTGCGGATGTCCGCTTGCACAATCGCTGCCATATCATAGTCGATAACATTCATCACCTGATCGACCGCTTCGACAATCGAAACCGAAAGCCCGCGGTGGTGGAGATTCTCTGCCATTTCCAAACCGATAAAACCGCCGCCGATAACGGCAACCCGTTTTGTTGCAGGATTATCTATTTTTGCTTTGATTGCATCAATATCGCTTACCGAGCGCAATGTATAGATAGCTGCATTGTCAATACCCAGAATCGGCGGTCTCAGCGGAGAAGCCCCCGGACTCAGTATCAATGTATCGTAGTTTTCGGTAAACTCCCTGCCGGTTTCCAAATCTTTCACCACAACCGTTTTTGCTACAGGATCGATTGCCGTTACCTCATGCCGAACTTTTGCAGTAACATTCAGTGATGCCTTGAACTTTTCAGGAGTCATCACAAAAAGTGCCTCACGGTTTTCTATCACCCCTCCGGCATAATACGGCAGCCCGCAGTTTGCAAAACTGATGTGGCTTCCCCGCTCAAAAACGGTAATATCTGCCGTTTCCTCCAATCTGCGTAAACGTGCGGCAACTCCAGCACCGCCGGCAACACCGCCTACTACAATGTATTTACTCAATTTGACCTCCCATAAAAAATTAAGAATACAGGGATGGCATTGCCGACGGCAATGCCATCCCTGACGAGTTTAAAATTAAGTCTTTCTACAGTAATGACGTAATTTTAAGTATCCCATCTAAATCATTTCCTTACAGAAAAAGCCGCTCGGCTTGCAGTTTTTGGACAGCTCCTTCCCCAAGAAAAGACCACGCACATCAAACGCCCTTAGCAGTTTACTGCTGCTGATAACGGTGATGCACATAAACCCATTGAGAAACTATAACAAAAAAGATGATATGTGATAAGAGGTGAAAAAGCATACAGGGCATCGCACTCTTCAGATATACGATTTTAAACTCACAGCAACAAAGGTATGGGTATCAGCACAGCTGATATGCTTTCAATTTTTAACAGCCCCTTTACTTGTAAGAAGTTGATTTACTGATTATAATACTACTATGCAAAAAAGCGATAAATCTGCACCCACAACGCAGCCGAGCGGTAGCTTATTTGTGTGTGGCGGTTGTAATGCAAAAATCGGTGCAGGAGTTTTAAGTTCCATATTATCACAATTACCAAAAACTCACTGCAAGGGGCTTTTGGTAGGGTTCGATAGTTCTGATGATGCAGCAGTTATCCAGCTAACCGAACAAAGTGCCATTATTCAAACACTAGACTTTTTTCCACCAATGGTTACTGATCCTCAGCTATTTGGTAAAATAGCTGCTGCGAATGCCTTGAGCGATGTATATGCAATGGGAGGAGAACCGGTTTGCGCACTTAATATTGTATGCTATCCTGAAGAACCTCAGCACAAAGCCAATGCGTATTCTATACTTAAAGACATATTAACCGGAGGGACGGAAAAGGTACAAGAAGCAGGAGCGGCTCTTGTTGGCGGCCATTCAATCCATGATCCTAAAATCAAATACGGGCTTTCTGTTATGGGGACGGTGCATCCCCATAAGATATGGCACAATAATACACCGCACATTGGCGACATTCTTTTTCTCACAAAAAAACTCGGAGTAGGCATTATTACCACTGCATACAGTGCCGGTGAAGTTCCGCAAGCAGCTTTTGACGAAGCCGCAGCTTCAATGACACAGTTAAACAAATATGCCGCAGATATACTACGGAATATTGCTTCTGAAACAGGGGCAGCCATTCACGCCTGCACTGATGTTACCGGTTTTGGACTCAGTGGGCATCTTTTAGAAATGACCGCCGGAAAATACACTGCCTTACTCAGCGCATCGGCAATACCGGCTATTCAGGCGGCATATTCTGCAGCAGCTGAATTTCTGATAACTGCCGGCGGACAGCGGAATAGAAATTTTGCACAAGGCAAAATTCATTTTACACTCAAAGACTTTGCATTAGAGGAAATTATCTTTGATCCTCAAACATCAGGCGGGTTATTATTTGCTGCCCCGCCGGAAAATGCTGATAAAATACGAGCAGCATTCCGTACTGCACAATCTGCCGGTATTTTCGCTCAGCTTTTTGAAATAGGCAGTATTACCGAATACCAAGGGTATTCTATTATTGTACAGGAGTAACTCTCTAAAAATCTACTCGAGTTTTTAGAGGTTCCCATGAATAAAACATAGAAGGGAGTTATATATGATAGAAGTAAATGCAATGGGGAAAGCATGCCCTATTCCAGTTATTATGACTAAAAAAGTTATCCGAGAAAACACCGCTGGCGATTCAATTTTAATCAAAGTTGATAATGAAATTGCAACGCAGAACCTTGCAAAAATGGCAGCCCAATTAAATATTTCCTGTTCAATACAGAAAATAAACGATAGCGAATACACTGTGTTATACGAATCTGCAAACAATGAAACGTGCACCCTCATCAGTAATCCTGTCCTTGTACCGGAAGAAACGGGAGTATATACCGTAGTTATCAATTCGCAAACAATGGGGCATGGTGACGAAGCTTTCGGCAAAAAACTGCTTGAAAATTTTATCTACGCATTAACGGAACAAGATGCCATTCCTGAAAGAATTGTGCTATACAATGGAGGTGTGCGCCTCGCTTCAGAAAATGAAAAAACCATTGCCGATCTAAAAAAATTGGAAGAAAAAGGCTGCGAAATACTGTCCTGCGGGCTATGCCTTGACTTTTACGGTTTAAAAGAGAAGCTGCAAGTAGGTGCTATCACAAATATGTATAGAATCGTTGAAATTATGCGTACACACAAAACGGTACAACCATAATGCCTGCTGAACTTTTTTGCGTTATCTCATTTGAAACCTCACATCAGGCAATTGCAGCAGAAATGGCTGTTACCGGCTTACAAGACGCACGGCTTATCCCAATGCCGCCAGAAATTTCCAAAGGCTGCGGACTTGCCTTACGGGTTAATCGTAACGATAAGGACATGGCAGAAGCATTGCTTAAAACACACAATGCTTCATACCGCAATATGTATGAACTATCTATCCACGGTTCACAGCGAAATATAAGGAAACTCTTATGATCTATTTTGATAATAGTGCAACCACACTGCAAAAACCTGATGAAGTTTTTCAAGCAGTATACTACATTCTTTCATCAAAAGGGTTCGGCAATCCGGGACGGGCAGCGCATGCAGCAGCGCATCATGCACTGACAGAATTATATAAAACCAGAATTGCGCTCGCTTCTATTTTCAATATTGAAGATCCGCTGCAAATAGCCCTGTGTCAAAATGCTACAGCGGCACTTAATCTTGTGATTAAATCACTTTTTACTCCCGAAGATCATCTTGTTACCACAGCATTGGAACACAATTCTGTCCTCCGTCCGCTGTATCAGCTTGAACAAGAAGGAGCGCAACTCTCTATTATTGGTTTTGATCCGCAAAGCGGCGAGCTGGATTACACGGCAATGGAAAACAGTATCCGCAATACTACAAAAGCTATTATTTTGAACACTTGTTCCAATGTTATCGGCACTATGCCGGATATAGATCGAGTGCATGAAATATGTAAAAAGTATCAACTGCCGCTTATTCTCGATGCTGCCCAAAGTGCGGGAGTTATTCCTATTGATCTTTCACGGTATGACAATACCATTATCTGCTTTACCGGTCACAAGGGCTTATACGGTCCGCAAGGAACCGGCGGCATTGCAGTAAATGGGATATTTCCATTCAAACCCGTTTTTTCAGGCGGCAGCGGCATGCACTCATTTGAAAAAGAGCATCTTTCCGCAATGCCTGATGTGTTTGAAGCGGGAACCATGAATGTCCCTTCGTTTTCAGGTTTAACCGCGGGCTGTCTGTATCTCAAAGAAAAAAAAGTAGAAACTATCCATGCTTATCTTACAGACCTCCGCCAGTATTTTGTGGAAGCAGTAGCTGATGTGCCTCATATAACGCTCTATGCACCGGATATAGAAGATCCGGGTCCAGTTGTAGGTTTAAATATCGCAGATATTCCTTCCGGTATCGTAAGCCAGCAATTGGATGAAAAATATGCGATTGCCACCCGTCCGGGTGCGCATTGTGCACCGCTGGTTCATAAAACCTTGCACACTGAAGAGCAAGGAATAGTCCGGTTTAGTTTTTCTTCATTTAATACTAAGGAGGAAATTGATATAGTAGTAAAAGCACTGTATTCTATCGGCAAAACAGCATAACGCGGCTGTGCAGTATCTGAATCCTACGCAAGAGATACCGCATTGCCAGCCCCATGTTTACTACCTCGACATGTTTTAGTAGTTTATGATACGAATAAAGGGATTCCGCATTTAAATTATAAAGTTATAGCCTATAATAACTTATACATTTTTATGTTTTTGTTACATTTGATACCTAAGTTATTAGCATACAATGATTTAGAAAATTATAATGCAGGAATCCCTGTCTCTGCTTACCGCAGGCATTGCATTTTACTCGTTCATGCCGTATACTTTTATGTGTATGGA
>JBQMYN010000063.1:0-14388 GCA_052173475.1 Treponema sp. | reverse complement strand
GGAAAGTAGGTCGCAGCCGGGCTTTTCTTTTCCCCCACATCCTTTCCCTCTTGCTCTCTTTTTAGGTGTATTGCAACTTGTGTGATACGGCTATTTGAGGTATAGTAATAGTGTGTAGTACGAGTAGATGCTGTAGGAAAAACTCTATGGGATATAAAATGAAAAAACATATACTTGTGTTCTTGTTTGTGTCTTTTTTTTTGCCGCTTATAGCGGAAGAGAATGGTTCTGTGTTTGAGTTTGATTCTAAAAATGAATCGGAAAGCAGTTCTTCTTTTCAATGTACCATTGGCGGTGAGGTTAGTATTGGCGGCGGACTTTTTTTTGATGAGTTACGGAATACTGCGAAAATTACTCCCGGATTACCTATTG
The DNA here is from genome assembly GCA_052173475.1 of Treponema sp. GTDB lineage: Bacteria > Spirochaetota > Spirochaetia > Treponematales > Treponemataceae > Treponema. Next base: position 14,016 of record JBQMYN010000063.1, on the reverse strand, counting down.
CAGCAAAGCTGCATTTGTATACTGCTGCACCATTTACAGAAGCATATTTTGGGGTAAATATAGATGATAGAACTTTAGGTATGGAACAGAAATTATCAGAAAATTGTTTTCCTTCAAGAGTACAGATACCTTCATGGATTGATGAAATGTATTTAAAGCTCTTGTTTGACTCAGTGGTATTTTCAACAGGAATACAGAAAGTAACATGGGGGCGTGCAGAGTTTCTGAGTGTGCTTGACAAATTAAATCCGCTTGATAAGACAAGGCTGCCGTCATGGAACCGGCAAACGATGAAAATGCCTCGCCCGCTATTTTCAACTGTTGTATATTGGGGTAGTATAAAATGTGAGTGGGTATTTCTACCGGTTTTTGAAGGGCATCGAATCAGGTTAAATGGCTATTTGCAGGATGGAACAGTGCGGAATGCAGCCTTGCAGTATGCGAATGGGGAGGCGATTTTTTTAGAGCCGGTGTCAACAGACACATTGAAGTATGCACAAGGCGGGGGGCGGTGTTCCTTTACTTTGTTTGATACCCATGATGTGGGAGTACAGTATTTTTACGGACGCTTGCATGATGTTGGAATCATAAAGCACGAGGATCGGTTTATTCCTCAGTATGATCCGTATCATCATATTGGGATTGACTATGGAACTGTGGTTGGACCGGTAAGTTTATGGGCAGAGGCAGGGCTTACTATTACTCATGATACAAAAGGTACCAACGCGAGCGTCCATAATTCGTTTGTTGAATGGAATTCTGGTTTTTCTTACAATGCACTCTATGGACTTTCATTGAATATTACCGCTGCACAGCATATTATTCTGCATCACAAACATATCTATTCTTTTTCTGATGTAGAATATGGGCGATCTGTAACTACAACAACTATTTTTGCCGGTTTATCTCAATCGTTGTTACGGGGTGCTTTTGAATGGCGGCTTGGCGGTTACATGGATATTGAAGATACTGCTTTTTGTGTGATGCCGGGAATACAGTGGTTTTTTGCATCATTTACTGTTGACTGCACAGCAGGAATCTTCGGCGGCAAGCAAACGAAAAAAAGCCCTCACCCGTTTGACAATAGCTTTGTCAAATTGACTGTTTCCTATGCCTTTTAAAGGGCTGATTCGTCGCCATGCAGAATCCCTGTTGCAATAGCTGATTGGTCTAATGTAAAACTCGTTTTATGAGCAATACAGCTATCAGGACGGCTACTGAAATTAAGGCTGTAAAGCCGCCCGGTGCAACATTCAAATAATATGATCCGATAAGACCGAGCATAATATCAGTAATGCCAAAGCAAACAGAAAAGAGTATTGTTTTCTTGAAGCTCGTTTGTAATTGTAGCGCAGCGGCGACAGGAAGGGCAATCATTGAACTCAGCACGAGTATACCGACAATCTTTATTGAGACAGCAATTGTTGCCGCAACTAGAATAGAAAAAATGTAATTGATTAGCTTTACAGGAATGCCGGCAATTTGTGCAATTTCTTCATCAAGCGTAATATATACCATTTGATGATATAAGAGTGCTAAACAGACAATCGAAAAAAGACTCAATATAATAACCGTAATAACGTCTGCTTGCGAAACGGTTAATACGCTTCCAAAAAGATATGATTCTGCATTTGCCCGAACAAGTCCTGAACTCATCAAGGTAATCGCAATGCCTACACTTAATGAGAGTACAATGGACAAAATAAGGTCATTATATTCTTTAAACCATGTACGCAGTGTTTCTATCAGTGCGCCGGCAAGGGATGTGAAGAAAAATGCTCCGATAATGGGGTTCATTCCTGTTGCAAGACCGAGTGTAATGCCGGTGAGTGAGGCATGCGCTAAGGTATCACCTATCATTGAGTACCGGCGCAGCACAAGAAATATTCCGATTATTGGACACAGTAATCCGATAAAAAATGATACAATAAAAGCATTTTGCATGAATCCATAGTACAGCATATATATTCCTTATTAAATCTGTTCGGAAATTTCCGTTTCGGAACAGGAACCCTTGCAGTGTGATGTTCAAAATTGTGCTGGGAACCTCTAAAAACTTCTGTTTTTGGACAGCTTCCTTAGATTTAGATGCGATGTTTAAAATTAAGTCATTCCTGTATAAAGACTTAATTTTAAACTCGTTGTCAGCTATGCTGATGGAGCATCTCTAAAAATCTATACCTGAGTTTTTAGAGATACCCTGATGTGTATGAGCTACCGATAGCGGAATTGTAAAAATTCCTCTGCGTATTTTTCGGGAGTGCATATATGTCCGCAGCCGTTTGCGAGATGAAAAATATCCGTTGAGTTGAGAATTGCAGCGTCAATATTATGCTCAACTGAAATAACGGTGAGTTTCTGCTCTCGATTCAAATTTTTGATAAATGAATACATATCATGCTGTCCCTGTATATCGACACCTGTTGAAGGCTCATCAAGAATTAACAAATCTGGCTTGCCTATAAGTGCACGGGCAATATACATTTTTTGAATTTGCCCGCCTGATAGAGTTCCAACCAATGCATATTTATGGCTCAGTAAGTTCACATCAGTGAGGCAGCGGTCTATAACCATTTTATCGGCGCATTTTTGTAATATACGATATGAATTTAACACTTCAAAAACGGTGATTGGAAAACTGCTCAGATTGGTTTTTTTTTGCGGTACATACCCAATATTCTTACAAGAACGAGTAATGGATCCTGATAGCGGTTTCAAAAGTCCGAGCAGCAGTTTAATAAGGGTGCTTTTCCCTGTACCGTTCTCTCCTACTATCGAAAGATAATCGCCTTTTTTAACCATTAAACTAAGATTATCAAAAAGTAGTTTTGTTTTTGGCGTATATTGGAATGCAATGTGCGATACAGTAAGTACTGCTTCATTTGTGTAGTTTGGCTTAAAAACCGCTTGCCGATAGATAAAATTTTTTCTTGTATTCATACACAGATAGTATTTATACACTCTTTTTTCATTTTATGCTAGGGATTTACCGATTTAGACAGAGATTTAGGCTATTTTTTGAAATAAATAAGCGATATGATGTTTAAAATTAAGTCATTATTGTATAAAGACTTAATTTTAAACTCGCTATCAGCTGTGCTGATGAGGATGTCATTGGTATCCCATGTTTATTGTTCCGAAAGAATGGTAGTATCGGGTACTGAAAAAAGATTGCGGCAATTTTTATAAACAAGCGAGCAAAGTTCTTCTATAGGGATGCCGAGAATGGCAGCAGCTTTTTCATATATATAAGCAATTGCAAGCGGTGTGTTTATTTCTTTTCTGACAGGTACGGGCGAAAGATAGGGGGCATCTGTTTCGAGTAAGAGCCGGTTTGCAGGTATGGATGAAAGAAGCTGCGTAAGATATTCCGGCGTTTTGTTATATTCGGGATAGGTAATTGTACCGGGAAATGAAATATACCATCCCCGTTTAATAAATTCGGCAGCTTCTTTTATTCCATAGGAAAAACAATGGATTACTCCCCGATGCCAACCGATTTCATCTATACAGCGTAGAGTCGGTTCAAAAGCATCGCGTGAGTGTATTATTACTGCAAGTCCGTATTTTTTTGCAAGTGTAAGCTGTTTTTTGAAAAGCAACTCTTCTGCGGCAGTATCTTGCGAACCATGTTTTGTATTTCTACCATTCCAATACCGGTCAATACCGCATTCGCCAATGGCAGTATAGGGACACTTACGGGCTAGTATAGAATCTATATCAGTCTGCAAGGCATATAGTGCCGGTTCTTGATTTTCTATTGCTGCCTTGTCAGGCCATATTCCTACTGAAAAATGTATGCAGGCACTGAAAGGTGTTTTTTTTGTATACACAGATTGTATTGTTTGAAAACGCTGCTGAAAATCTCCCGGCTTTGTGCCTATATCCATAACAAACAGCATGCCGGTATTTTCCATTTCTTTTAAAATTAATGGGAAATGCCTACTTTTTTCAGAAATATGTAATAAGTGGCAATGAGAATCACTAAACATAGCTTGACCGCCTTGATAATTTTTGCTATAGTATAACACAGATTGCCGGAGTGGTGGAATTGGTAGACACCAGGGACTTAAAATCCCTTGACTGGTAACGGTCGTACGAGTTCAAGTCTCGTCTCCGGCAATTCTTTCCTCAAGACTTTTCTGTAAAATATCTCTTAATTTTTTATTGCATCTTCCGATATTCTTTAGTAGAGAACATGGGAGGATTTCTATGAAAAAATATTCAATATTGGCAGCGTTACTTTGTGTTTTCCTCGTGTATACGGTTACAGCGGAAGAACTGCTTTCTCCGGAAACCTATGCTTCATACTATGGTGAGGCATTTGATGGCCGCCCTACGGCAAGCGGTGAAATATTCGATATGAATGGGTATACTGCGGCACACAAAACATTGCCGTTTGGGACATTACTGGAAGTAACCAACCTTGAGAACGGAAAAAAGGTTGTTGTAAGAGTAAATGATCGGGGTCCTTTTGTCGGCAATCGTGAAATTGATGTATCAAAGGCAGCAGCAGATTCTCTTGGAATGCTTAATAGAGGGATAGCCCGTGTTTCTATTAAGGTGGTTTCTTCTCTGGAGCATGCGGCACTTGTTGCTACTTATGAACAGCGTTCCCATTTAGAAAAACTTTCTCCGGCAACTCCGTCAAAGCCGGTTCCTGTTCCGGTATCGTCGAAACCGGCTGATCATGTTATTCCGGCAGACTGGGAAGCCGTTGACTCTGATTTAGACGCAGCAGGAAAGAATGATTCGCACGCTGATAATCGAACGGCGGAAAATGTATCGGTAATCGAGTCGATACCAAATGAAAATGCGGTAACTTCGTCCGATACGGTGGAACCAGTATATAAGCCCGCTAATTTGGATGAAACAACAGGACCATTATGGAGAATTCAAATCGGTTCTTTTGCACGCGAGGAAAATGCACTCCGGTTAGTAGTACAGTTACGTAAACTTGGGATAGAGCCTGCATACGAGCGGACAAATAACTCAGTACGTGTTGTTATCCCTGCTATCAGTCCTGAGGATGTTGATGCGGTGAAAAAAGCCTTAGAAAAAGGTCGTATTACTGATTATGTGATACGTCAAGAGCGTTGGTAGGCAGATATTCCTGTTCTTCTGTTATAGGTTTCTAAAAGTGCTGATTAATGCTATCAGCACTTTTTTATTTTAAAAGAATTGGTAATTATTTAGACAGGGGTATGAGACTATCCTAAAAGTTGATTGCTTTCAGGATAGCCCCGATGAGTTGAAAGTTAAATCTTTATATAGTAATGACTTAAGAGGAAGGGGGAAGGATTATATATGGCAAAACGTTTTTATTTAGCAAAAATCGGAGAAATCAATCTAAAAAAAGGGAATTTAAAAGAATTTGAACGGCGTTTAGCGCAGAATTTCCGTTCATATTTTACGGAAGCGCAGCCGAAAGTCCGTGTCTGTGCAGGAAGAATGTATGTAGAAGTTGACGAGGATGCAAGCGGGCGTACAGAGCAGGTGTTAGATGTCCTTATAGGAATTACCGGCTGGGCGCAGGTGAAGACAGCAGAAAAAAATACTTCCGCAATTGCTGAAGCGGCTCTAGCGGAAGCTCTCATACTCAAATCTGAGGGAAAACACTCATTTAAAATAGAAGCGCGCCGTGCAGATAAAAAATTCCCTCTTACGTCATACGAAATTGCACGGGAAATCGGAGGGGCAATTCACACTGCCGGTATCCTTACGGTTGATGTGCATAAGCCGGATGCGGTTATCCGTGTGGAAATACGGGAGCAGCAGGCGTTTATATACGGAGCAGAGCATACCGGCAGACGAGGTTTGCCCTGCGGTTGTTCTGGTAGGGCATTGCTGCTTTTATCCGGCGGCATTGATTCCCCTGTTGCCGGTTATAAAATGTTGTTCCGCGGCATGAAACTTGACTGTATCTACTTTCATTCACATCCGTATACTTCGGAAGAGGCATTACAAAAAGTGGAAACCCTTGCCGGTATTCTTGCAAAATATGGACTCGGTTGCTATTTAACAACTATCCCTTTTACAAAAGTGCAACAGCGGATAAAAGCGACGGTACCGGAACCATATCTTACCCTTATGCTGCGTATGTGCATGATGAAAACTGCCGATAGGCTTGCCGGTAAAATTAACGCTCAGTGCTTGGTAACCGGAGAAAGTCTTGCACAGGTTGCAAGCCAGACAATTGAAAATCTGCACATAACCGATAGCTGCACTGAACTACCGGTTATGCGGCCGCTTATCGGTATGGATAAAGAAGAAATTATAGCCTGTGCACATGAAATAGGCAGTTATGCTACTTCTATTCTGCCCTATGAAGACTGCTGTGTGCTTTTTTCGCCCAAGCATCCTGTGTTGTATACTAAAAAACATGATGCAGAGGACATATACCGGCGCATGGATATTGAGGCTCTCCTAAACGAAGCATTAGAACAACGAGAAACAAAGAAAATCCCCTGCCGGTTATAACAGCCAACGGTTGAATAGTTGTGTTCGGTGCCTTGCGTTTCGGGATAGGGGGGGGGGGTACGCTGTTAGGTTTACAGATTATCGATCTGGTAGCAAAATATGAAGACGGGAAGAAAAGTATGTTTGAAAAATTCACATCTGAAAAAGACGGACAAATAGATTTTTATAATCAGTTTTTGCCGAGAATTAATCCAGATATAACTATTGATGAAATTATTGCCAACAACAATGATGGTGTCTTAAACGGAAATTTAATTGAGTTCAAACTTTCTATAAAAGATTTGCATGAAGTATTGTTTCAGTGTGTGAAGTATCTTTCTGCTTTGCGTGTAAAAGGAACTCCTGTTCCGGCAAATATCCTCATCGTAGATTTAAATGCTGCACAAGCATATCTCTATAAATCAGAGAACTATCTTGAGGTAATTGAGAAAATCTACAATGGCGGTGCTTCCAAAAATAACAGCGGATTTATCGGCGGCGAACCTAATCAAATTTTTAATTATTCAACCGCAAAAGAGACAGAAAATGTAATTTCGATTTTGAAAGAAAATAATTTTACAAAAATTCATATAGATGAAAATTGCATTGTTGGATGGGCAGAAGCATTTTATAAAATTAAACCAACTGCAAGAAAAGAAGATTTTTTAGGTGATGAAAAAGGCAAACATAAGACAATCGGAGAAATCAGAAATCCAACAGTTTTTAAAGAGTATATTTTTGCCTACGAAGGCGAAACAAATGTTAAGTTTAATTATCTTATGGATAAACTTAACGATACAATTTTGAAGAAAAATCTTGGTGCGTTTTATACTCATCCTCTTTACGCTCAAAAAGCGGCAGAACTTGTAAGAAAAGCAATCGAGCGAGTTCCAAATGGCAATGATTATATCATTCTTGACAGATGTGCAGGAACAGGAAATCTTGAGAGTGCATTGACAGACGAAGAATTATCACATTGTATTGTTTCGACGGTCGAATATTACGAATACAAAGTTTTGCAGGAGCTTATCGGTTCAAAAGTAAAAGCGATAATTCCGCCTACAGAAACAAAAGAAACTTTCAACGCCGGACTAGTCAACGGAGCGGATGCACTTTCAAAAGAATATGTAGAAAATGAAGTTATAAAGCAATATATAGATGACCCAAAGTATACGATTATTCTGTTTGAGAATCCGCCGTATGCAGAAACAACCTCTATCGAACATCAAAAATCTGGCAAAGGAAAAGAATATTCTAGTTGGAAAAATAGTTTTGTTGTCAAAGAGATGAAAAAAGAAGTAAAGGGGCAAGTCTCAAACGACTTGGGTAATGCTTTTATTTGGTCAGCCTTTAAGTATTATTTACGTCAAAATACAGACAGTTATGTTGTATTTTCACCTGTAAAATATTGGAAAGCACAACATCTTGTTAATAAGAAACTTCTTGTCGGGTATGCATTTAATCGTAGGCATTTTCATACAAAAATTGATGCTTGTATTATGTGTGCATTATGGAGTAATGAAAATGCTGATGTGTCTGAATTTGAAATAACAGGATTTGATATTGATGAAAAAGAAGATTGTCTTTTAGAAGAAAGAAATCTGCCAATAAGACGATGTTTCACTCTTTTCAGTGAAAAATACTACGATAAAAGAAAATATAAAGATACAACAGACGGTGTTCTTTTGAATTTCGATGGAACTGAAATAGATAAAAATAGAAGTTCAGTAAGACAAACTCCGTATTTCAATGAAAATATACTAGGCTATCTTGCGGTAAAAGGTGCTAATTTTGATAATCCTGATGCAAGTGTTCATTTGCTTCGTGCAGGAGAATATGATGGAAATGGATTTTATGTAAGAACGACAAATTACTTGCAGGTGTTACCAATGTTCGCTGCAAGCCGTTATATCACGTATAATCGCGAATGGACTGAACGTGCAAGAATTATGAAATCAGCAGATAAAGCGGAGCTATTTTTTACTGATGCAAAAAATGGAAAATTAGATAACTTTTTCTTAAAATGTCTTTTGTTTACTTGTATCGAAATGCAAAATCATTGTCGCACTTTTACAGGCTCTGACGGTAGGTTTTATAGAAATGAATTGTGTTTAGATACTACAAACGGTGAAACGGTAGCTTCAAAAGACATAAAGAAACTCAAGCCTCATGAAACCGAACAGAAAATTCTTGATTTATATTCTACGTTACTTAATCATGTAAAAGACACAAAAGAGTATAAGCCGGAAATGACTTATGGCATTTATCAAATTTATGACGAAATCGACACCTCTTTTACAGATGCAATAACAGGAAAGACAGTGTACAATAATATTCAAGTTCATTCAGATTTACAGGCAATGAAAGAATTGTGCAAAACGTATTATAATGCTGAAATTGTTCCGGTTTTGTTTGAGTATGAATTTTTGAAATAACAGAGCAGTACGAAATGTCAATACCGATGCAAGATAGCGTTATGGTAAAATCAAGGGAACGGAACTATCGAACGGGCGGAATGTTTTTGAACTGTGTGCTGAGGAAATCGCTGCATTTTTTCAAAATAGATTGAGAAATTTATATATTCGCGGTATAGTTCTTTATATGAAAAAATTTTATAGACAGCTATGTATTGCGGTATGCGTTTTCATTGCCGGATTGTGTTCTGCTCAATCTCCGTTACAGTATACGGGCAATGCTCCATTTAGAATAGAAAAACGAAATTTAGAAATAACGGCGGGTTTTTCTTGCGATGTTGCAGCAGCTTCCGCCTGGGAGTATGTGCTAAAAGACGGAGTTGTTCTGAGTGAGTTACAGTGGAGCTTATTATCCTCTGTTGCGTATTCAGGGCATTTAACGCTTAAAACACCGCATGGCGTACATATCCAACTGCGATCATCATATTTGCAGCCGATGAAAACTGCATCCATGCGCGATAAAGATTTTGAAAATTATCCGTCAACAGAAATTACAAAGTTTTCTGAACATCCGTGCACCATAACCGGCGGAAGACGGTTTGCAGCAAAAATCGGTATACAAAAAGAAATTCCGCTATCTCAAAAAGCCGCCGCAGCCGGTATTTCGTTGTTTATTGAACCGGAATTCAGCCTCCGCTATTCAAAAATCAGTTGGCTTGCGGAAGATGGATATTTACAATATGCGCCTAAAAAAAATGATGGAACTTTTGAGGCATGGTCTCCTTATCTAAAAAAACAATTTATTACAGGGAGGGCGGTTTCTTATCATCAGGAAATTTTAATACCCGCATTCGGGATAGGACTCACTGCCCGTTTTCCTCATCGCTTACAATTATATACCGATATTCATGTTTCTTCCGATATTATGGGGCTGGCGGAGGACATTCATTTTAAGCGCGGGCAGCGGTTTATTGATTATACCCGTAATGGCGGCGGCATTTACTGGGATACCCGTGTTCTCTGGTCATTTTTTCGTAATACAGCACTGGTTGCCGGCTGCTATTATGAGTACAGTTTTAGTTTGGATGGGCAAACCTTAATGTATGATACGATGCAAAAGAGAACGCCCGATCGCGTTACCGATCCCGGAACAGCCGGTACGGGTTTAAACGGCTGTTATTTCCTGCTTGGTGTATCGTTTGTATTTGGAATGTATTGATATGCAGTTTGGTCAACAATTTACGCAGCAGCTTGAACAGAAAATGGGGCAAGCGCAAATCCAATCCCTTGACATACTTGCACTGCCTATCGAGGCATTATATGAAAAAATTGCTACAGAAATTGAGCGGAACCCTGCGCTAGAGCAGCTTTCTCCTCCGCCGCTTGAGCTGAAAACTGTGCCGGCGGCAGTGTCGGGGCAGCGCAGTGCATCTTTAAAGCAGCGAAACCGGCAGGAAAGAGAATGGCCTACTACAGTAAAAACAATGGCGGACAGTGATATATTTCAAGCTTTCTTAGAAAATATCCCGCAGCCGGAGCAGTTATCGCTGCAAGCGTATTTGCTGGAGCAGCTGCACTTTCAGCATATTGATTTAAAAACGGCTGAATATGCGGAGCTGATTATTCAGAACCTCGATTCAGATGGGTTTCATCGCGTTCCGCTTGATGAGTTATTGCGGGAAAAACCGCAGGATGAACAGCACCGATTTATTCCCCGCGCTTTGCGCATTATCCGCTCGCTGACACCGCAGGGCTGTGCAGTACGGGACTTTCGGCAAGCCTTGCTGATTCAAGCTGTTTTACGGTTTACCCGCAAGGCTGTGCATGAACCGCTGTATGCGTACACCCTTGACATTCTAAAGCATCATTTTTCATTTTTAGAAAAAGCCCGCCCGTATTCGCTGGTTCATGCAGTTAATACCGATGATTCTATTCCCTATAAAATTAATCAGGAAACGGCAGCTGCTATTATTGACCTTATCCGTACACTGGAACCGTTCCCCGGCAGAGCATACCAAAGTGCAGGTGATACTGCTCAAACCATTATCCCTGTTGCATTTATCCGGCAACAGGGTACGGAATTTTCAATTAAAATTAATGACTTTGAAGTACCATTATTAACGGTGTCCGCTGAATTTCTCAATCTTGCGGACAATTCTTCGGAGGAAGCCGCTTTTGCAAAAGAGTATGTGCAGCAAGCAAAAGTATTTATCGGAAGCTTAAATCAACGTGAAAAAACAATTTTTTCTGTTGTACAAACAGTTGTGTCTGTGCAGGAAGCATTTTTTTTAACCGGTGATAAAACGAGCCTTGTGCCGCTTACACAGGCGCGGCTTGCCGATATGCTCCATCTCCACGAATCGACTATATCGAGAACGGTACACGAGAAATATATCCAATGTCGCTGGGGGATTTTTCCGCTAAAATATTTCTTCTCTTCGGCTGTTCCGGTGCAAGCAGCTGAATCATCAAGCTGCACAAAAGAAGCGGTTAAGGTATTGATCAGCCGTATTATTGCTGAAAGTACCACAAAACTTTCCGACATGAAAATAGCGCAGTTGCTGCACGACCGGCATAATATTACTATTGCACGGCGGACTGTCGGAAAATACCGCAAAGAGCTCGCAATCGGAGCTTCTTACGATCGCTAGAAACAGTAAAAATCTTCTGAATTTCTGCGTATCTATTAAACCTGTTCAATAACTTTCATACCATTTATTAAAAATCTCTTGACATGTTTTACAAAATACGGTATAAATATTTCATTGTTTTTGCCGTTGTAGCTCAGTCGGTAGAGCAAAGGACTGAAAATCCTTGTGTCGACAGTTCGATTCTGTCCGACGGCATAAAAAGGTGTCAGACTAACTAGTTTGACACCTTTTTTTATTTATCCTACAACCGCTACAGACATGGGAACCTTTAAAATCTAACTGGAGCTTTGGGCGGTTCCCTATACAAGACCTGCTCAATAACTCCATTGCCGAACAGGTTTACACGTTTCAAAACTCTTGTTACAATACAGCGTATGCATTTATTTTTCTCGTATTTCAAACCTCATTGGAAACTTTTTGCTGCCGACTTGTGCTGTGCAGCGTTTATTGCAGCAGTGGATGTGGCATTTCCTATGGTAAGCAGGCATATCATACAACATTTTTTACCGGATGCTGCATATACAGCTTTTTATCTTTCCATTATTATAATGATTGGTCTCTTTGTTGTCCGCAGCGCGGCTCAATATTTTGTAACGTACTTTGGGCATCTTTTTGGCGTTAAAGTTGAATCGGATATGCGGCGGGATTTATTTAAACACATAGAACAGCAATCTTACCATTTTTTTGATACAAATAGAACTGGTCAGCTTATGTCGCGTATTACAACAGACTTATTTGAAATAACCGAACTTTCGCATCATGGACCGGAGGATATTTTTATTTCAATTATAACACTGATTGGCTCACTCTTACTTATGGCATCTATCCGGTGGGAACTTGCACTGCTGCTTACTGCATTTATACCGGTTGCATTTCTGCATACAGTACGCTGTAGAACGCACATTATGAAAGCCTCTCGCCAAGTAAAAGAAGAAACTGCTGCAATAAATACCGCGATTGAATCGGCTCTATCCGGAATCCGTGTAACAAAAATATTCACCAACGAATCGTATGAGCAAGAGCGATTCAAAAAAAATAACACTGCTTTTTATCTTGCTAAAAAACGTTTTTACCGGAATATGGCATTTTTCTTTAGCCGGTTGGAGTTTTTTACTTCCATTTTAAATGTTGTAATTATTGCAGCAGGCGGCTTTTTTATTATGCAGCATACAATGACGCTTGCTGATTTGATAACGGCAACACTGTTTGCGTCTGCATTTTTACAGCCTATACGCCGCCTTACTAATTTTATTGAATTATATGCAAACGGCATGGCGGGTTTTAAACGATTTAAAGAAATTATGGATATACATGATAGTATTAAAGATTATGATACGGCTGTAGAAATAACGGAAGCACAAGGAAATATCCAATACCATAATGTTTCGTTTTCATATCAGGACGGGAATAAGGTATTGGAACATATAGAGCTGGATATAAAAGCAGGTCAAACCATTGCTTTTGTAGGACCCTCCGGCGGAGGCAAGACCAGTTTATGCAATTTGCTGCCCCGTTTTTACGAAATAACGGCTGGTGCAATTACATTGGATGGCAGGAATATACGGGATATTACCATTGAAAGTTTACGGCGGCAAATCGGCATTGTGCAACAAGATGTGTTCTTGTTTGCCGGTACTATCAAGGAAAATATTGCGTATGGAAACATTGCCGCTTCGGAACAAGATATAATAAATGCCGCACAGCGGGCTGAAATACATGAGGATATTCTGACTATGCCGAATGGCTATGATACTATTGTCGGAGAGCGGGGGGTGCGGCTTTCCGGCGGACAAAAACAGCGTATTGCAATTGCGCGGACATTCCTAAAAAATCCTCCTATCTTAATACTTGATGAAGCAACTTCTGCGCTGGATACGGTAACGGAAATCAAGATTCAGAAATCATTTGAAGAACTCGCGCAAGGACGTACTACGCTCATTATTGCACACCGTCTTTCGACAATCCGTACAGCAGACCGTATTGTGGTAGTTGATGATGCAGGTATTTGCGAACAAGGCACACACGCTGAACTGCTGAAAAAAGGCGGCATGTATGCAGCACTCTATGAAGCGCAAACAAGTATGAGCTAGGCAGAAGTAAAAACATCTCCATGCCCATGTACTCATTTGACGGTGCTGTAGTATGGAGGGCAGCTGCTTTTCACGGCGGCTTGTTGGGACTGCCCATTTTACAGAGGGCAGCTGCAAAAAACTCAGGCAGAGATTTTTAGAAGATGCCCTATCAGCATAGCTGATAACATCGCAAAAAAGCTTAAGGAAACGGATGAGCAAAGCTCACCACCAAAAACCGAAGTTTTTAGAGGGACTCAATTACCTTTTGAGATACCCTTGTTTTCTATATAAATTTTTAGAGAAGTATAGTATGAAAAAATGCATTCGTGTGGTATTCGGTATGGCTGCTGCGCTGGTTTTGCCGCAGTGGTGTCTTGTAAAGGGGGGGTGGGGGGGGGGGGGGGGGGGGGGGGGGGGGGG
>JBQMYN010000062.1:0-14496 GCA_052173475.1 Treponema sp. | reverse complement strand
AATCCAGATACAGTACCGGATATTCCTGCCACGCAGTGCGGTTCTCTTGTGCAGCCAATTCTTCTTCTGCCTGCTCAAGGTACAATCCTTTGAATAGTTCTTTTTGACCGAGGAAATATGCAGCGAGTGTCGAAAGAAACAGGCTCTTTCCAAACCGCCGCGGACGGCTTAAGAAATAAACTTTGCCGTTGTCTATTAAACGAGCGGCATAGTTTGTTTTATCAACATATAAAAAATTTTTTTCTCGTAAATCTTTAAAACTCTGTACGCCGATCGGCAATTTCCGTATAACGTTCATAGGATCATTATATTATGGTCATTAGTTTTCTGCAATTGGTAAACGGCTCGTTTTATTATTGGACATCTTTAAAAACTCGATTAGATTTTTAGAGGTACTCTCTGCATAAATAGGCTAAATAACTGTTATTATTTTATCTTTAGAAAGATATAACGGGGAAAGGTAACATACAAAATAGACTTAAAACTTCAGTGTATGTCTCTTTATTTTGCACAGACACAAAAATACAGCTATTTTCATTTTCTAACAAAAGTAATGGGCAATGCTGGAATCGAACCAGCGACCCCAAGCGTGTCATGCTTGTACTCTAACCAACTGAGCTAATTGCCCTCTATCAAAACAACATAGATATAATAACGTTATTTGGTATTTACGTCAAGTAAAATAAGCAGTATAATTAAAAAATAAACCTGTTCGAAAATGGAGTTATCGAGCAGATATATTCTATAATATGAAATAGAAGGAGTATAAACAATGAACAGTGAATTAACGTTTTTTACCGCTGAAAAAGGTGCCACCCTCATTGGCTTGAATGTATGCGCAGAAGCTGCAGTTGTATGCGGTGATAAAAAAATTACACCGGTAAAAATCGGCTCTGTAGATGCTGCAAAAGAAAAGCATATTCCGGTTATTAGCATTGACGGGCAAACCGTTACGGTTACTGTTGGCTCTGTGCAGCATCCTATGACTGCTGAACATCATATTGCATGGGTATGCTTACGGACAAAACAGGGATTACAAATCAAGGAACTTCCTGTTGATGGTGAACCAGTTGTTACCTTTGCTCTTACAGAAGGTGATACTGTGATAGAAGCCTTTGAATTATGTAACTTACATGGAGTTTGGGTAGGGCGTTAGTGTCAAACATAAATATTCTGCGATAGTATGAGGTACTGTAGGGCATCTGCAAAAAACTCAGGTATAGATTTTTAGAAGATGCCTTATCAGCAAGGTTGATAACAGGTTTTAATTTAAGTCTTTATATAATAATGACTTAAATTAGAATATCGCAAATAAATCTAAAGAAAACTGGTGAGCAAAGCTCACCAGTAAAAACTAAAGTTTTTGGACAGCCTTGTTCCCTGTAATACTAACCGAATCAATTACAAGGAAAAAATCAATGTGAATAAAAATTGCTACTAGGCGGTGTTACAATAGCTGCTGTTTTGGAACACCGCCTGTTGCAGCCGACAGGGCATCATGGAAGCCTATCGGCTGTATGGTATTATTTTATATCTTTGATATTAACTGATTTTACATTCTTGGTTCTACCGTCTGCAGAACGAGGAATAGTAATCTCTCCTTTCCGTATTTTTTCAAGAGCTGCTTCCCGACCGGGAACTTCGGTGTTAAATCCGATAATTTTCCAGTTATTATTGACTGTAGGCGTAATGGTCTTTTTCTCTTTGACATATTGCACAATAAGATCGCGTATACGGCCAGCATCCTGCATTGCTTCATACGAATCATAGTAGACATCCGCCTGCTTTGCAAGTTTAAGGCTTTCTAATGTGCCGAACCGGTAGCTATTTACAGCTACCTTGTACAACTTCGCAGGATCAACCGGAATGCCATTTACCTTTGCATTTACAATACGTGAACCGACCGGCTTTGAAATATCAATATCATAGGTAATACCGTCAAACATATCATAATTGTATGAACGGATATTCGGATTGAATGAAATAGTAATATCGCCTTCAACCGGTGTGTTAAAAAACTGTGCTGACCACTCCATGTATTTCAGCAGATTTTCGCCAGTCATATTCACACCCCGCAGTGTATTAGCATACTTATAAATAAAAGCAACATCCTTTTTCTTAAATTCGCCTTTCTTTAAGTTCATATCAGAACGGAATGCAGCTACCGAAGCAATTTCAGCACCAGCCGTTTTTATTTGTACCTCATTGATGAGGTCAATCAATGCAGTATCTTCAAGTTGGATAGTCGGCATTGTAGTTACTGATTCATTGCCGGTAATATAATCAACCCGCTTAATAAAGTCATCGGTAATAGTACCGATAACAGTATTTCCATCTGCTAAAGACTTCTCGTGTACAAATGTGAATTCTTTTTCAAGTTCGGCATTGCTTTCAACTTTCTTTGTTTCTTTATTTTCAACCTTGACGGAAACTATTTTCCATGCGTCAGCTTCTTTTTTTACGGTAATTTCACCTACTGCTAATGCCCTTCCGTATGCCCCCGGTTCAATGGTCCATGTTTTATCGCCGTTTGTGCCTTCAACTTCCGTAGCATACAATGCGTGTTCATGTCCGCCGAAAATTAAGTCGAACTCAGGAATTGCCTTTGCAATCGACATGACGCTACCTTTTTCACCGTGTTCCGTTTCCCGTCCAAGGTGGAATGCACCAATAAGAATGTCATATTGACCCTTAAGTGCATCAACCGTTTTTCGTGCTGTGTCCAGCGGGTCTTCAAATGTAAGCCCCTTGAAATGAGCGGGCGTACTTGCTTCCCACATAGGGATATGCGGCGGAATAAGTCCGACAACGGCAACTCGTACTCCTTCTATATTTAAAAGCTGATACGGTAATACGAAATGGCTGTTATCATCTTCATTATAAATATTTGCGCCAAGAACACTACCTTTGAAGTTTTTGATATTGCGCACGAGGAACTCTTTTTCAAAGTTAAATTCATGGTTGCCCAATACCCAAATATCACAATTCATATAATTCAGTGCTTGAATCATCGGATGCGTTTCAAGGTCATTGAATAGCTCGGCACTATTATCCTGTACTGTATCGCCGACATCCATCAATACCATATTCGGATGCTTTGCACGCAGTTCTTTCACAATGGTATACGTTTTTGTATACCCTGCCATTGCAGAGGGCTCATCTACAGCATAATCATACGGATATAGTCTTCCATGGACATCTGCTGTCGCACCGAATACTAATGTTACTTCCTCAGCACCGGAAGTCCCTTTTGTAATGAGTTTATGCTCAAGTTTTACTGTGTCCGCTTGTTTTTTCTCGTTGCGGGCTTGCTGTCCGTTTGCTACTCCTGCATTCGTTCCAAGACAAGCTGTGAATAGCGTTGCTGCCGCTATTACTGCAAAAATATGCAGTATACCAATTCTCTTCATACTCTACTCCTTTCGTGTGCATGCGTTATGCTGATGCACCGTTGTAAGTTATGAAACTATCCGAAAAGCAGGGGCTTTTGGGATAGTTTCTAAGGTTAGTATACTACAGGATCGTGAAAAATGCAAATTATAATAGAAACAGGGTAGGGATTCTGCATTATAATTTTCTAATTATTAGTATTGATAGAGATAAACTCCTTATCATAAGTATTATGTTTGTTCAGATGCCGACATAATCTCATTTTTACTATTTTTAACGAAACATGACAACATTTATATTTTCAGCTACAAATAATCAATGTTCATGGCTTCGGCAATTTTCTGTAACGTCGCCTTGCGGTTCTTTTTGGCGGTTTCCATCTGACTATATGCTGCCTGCGTTATGCCCATTTTTTCCGCGACCTCCGCTTGTGTAAGGTTGAGATATTCACGCCATGCTTGTATAGGGCTTGTTTCGTCCAGCACAATTTTCTCTACAACTTCATGCGGTATTGTTATATTACCCTCTTGTTGCTGTACTTTTTCAGAAAAAAAATTTTGAAAAACTTTGAAAGGATAACCGCATATTCAGGTTTTCCGTCTTTTCCTGCTATAAATTGTGCTTTAATAGGTATTGCCATCTCTTTTCTTTACCTCTTCGATTGATATTATTTCGATAGCTTTTTCAAAATTGAATAGTCGGGCATCTTCTAAAAACTCGGTTAGCTTTTAGAAGATGCCTCATCAGCACAGCTGACAACGAGTATTTTTTATAAATTCTTATACTGTTATAATTTATAAAAAATACGTCGCAAATAAATCTAAGGAATGACATCTTCGTATATCGTCTTGCCGTCTTTGGTATATTTAAAGTCGGTAATGGAGTAAACAGCCCGCCCTCCTTTTTCGGTTTTCGGAATAAGCAAGAATTTCGGCTGTAATGAGCATCTCTAAAAACTCAGGTATAGATTTTTAGAGGTGCCCACTTCTTTTTTAAGAGGGCTTTTAGAAATGCCCTCTATTTTTTCCACCTTAAATTACTCGATTTTTCTGTTCTGTTCTACCGGCTCATCATAGTTTTCTATAGTTTTTTTCGTACTATCTAAGTTTTTTATGCATGTTACCGATATTCTCTCTATGGATCCAACGACTGATTTTCAAAAAATACTGGAACAGCATATTGCAGTAAAGCGCGAAGAGTTTGATAAGACATTACTGCCGCAAATGCAGCAAAATTATTCAGCTCTTAACAGCGTTGTTAAAATTTTCCGCAGCAACCTTTTAAAAAAGGGTTTGGTATATGATGATCCGTATAAGTACGATAGCCGCATGACGGAAATAAAAGTCCCGAGTAGTGAGACTTTTGCGGACAGTGAACGGGCTACTGTTATCGGTTCCCGTTTAGCGCAATATCAAACAATGCTGGATTTTTTAACGAATTCATATCAATTTAAATACTCATACTTGACACCGCACCGGATATCCGCAATGATTGCTTTGAATAAAACATTTCAGTGGGCAGCACTTGCAGATAATTCCTCCCATCCTAATACCCGTGCACTGGGTGAAATTTGTAAATCGCTTCAATCTGTTTCGGATAGTCTAACGGGCGGGTTGCTTCGCGATTCGCTTGGGCATATTTCAAAGCTCGACAAAGAAATTGAGCAAACGCTTAAACAGCTTACCCGTATTCATCGCGAAGAATACAAGCTGCAAGTGCGTAAGAACCTCCCAAGCGATTTAAAAGTTACGCCTGATGATATTAATAACCCTATCAAGGTTCTCAAAACAATAAAAAAAGCATTTGCAGCAAAAGAAGAGAAAATTCCTTTTTACCATGAACTTATTTTTGAAGTCTTAAAAGAAGATTATGGACCTAATTCTGCACAGCTGCGTGAGGAAATATTAAAGCAGCTCAATGCTGCTGCACAAAAAAATACCAAGACCGGTAAACCGGAAAATATGCGTCCTATGCTTTTAACAGGCTTGCGGGTAATAGGTTCTGCCGGCAATCATCTGGAAGTATGCTTGCGGAAGATTCTCTATAATCAGGAAGTATTAAACCGATCGCGTGCGACAATTTTTACAAAATTGGCAGCCGCATTCAGAAAGGCTTTTAACATCGCTGAAAAAAAACAAGAAGTTTCAATAATGATAAAAGATACCATTACTAATATTCAAAAAAAAGAAACGCTGTACCTTGAAGATTTTGAGCATGAGCTTATTCAAAAAATCAGGCTTTTGAAGAATCTGGCACTGGGTAATTCTGCTGTTCAGCAAAAACTTGCCGGTATGTCAAATGAGCAGCTGTCTGATTTGCTTACTCGCTATATTGCCGCGTGTAATACCTATTTAAAATCGTTACAAGGTTTGGATGAATATTACAAAACCATTGATCTTATTCTCCGATCAAAAATGAAAGGTATTAAAATAGAGTTGACTACTATTCATAATGCGGTTATAAAAGCAAATCAATGCCGCGCTGAGTACAATGCAAATGCAGAAGAAATAGCGCAAATGAAGCATCTAGGAATAACAAATGAATAAAAAGTATCGCATAGCCGTATTAGGCATTCTTTTTCTCCCATACTTTCTTTTTGGTGAAGTTGTCTATGATTCTTTTCAGCAGCCGGAGTTTACGGCTGCTATTTCTTCAGGAGCACTTAATTTGCACCCGCATAGCGCATACGATGCCGACGAAGCGCAAATGCTTACCGCCCTGTATGAAGGACTGTGTGTGTATGATCCGTACACCTTGCAGCCTCTGCCGGGTATGGCAAAAAATTGGCACGTAAGTACAGATGGGCTTGAGTGGACATTTGTGTTACGGGATAATCTTGTTTTTGAAAATGGGGATCCCATTACAGCACAAACATTCCGTGATTCTTTTATTAATCTTCTCATTCCTGCATATAAACTGCCGTATGCCTCTTTGCTTGATTGTATTCAAGGTGTAAAAGCATACCGGACAGGCAGATCGGCTGCTGCTGACACTATTGGGCTGTATGCAGAATCCGATACAGTACTGAAAATCGTTCTTGCTTATCCGGCTGAACATTTGCCGTATCTCTTGTGTCATCATGCGTTTTCAGCGGTGCATCCCTCGCAGTTTGCAGCTGTGCAGCAGTCTAGCGATCGCAATTCTGAAAGCAGTCGGTTTATACCGATTGCATCGGGGGCGTTCAAAATTGATACATTTAAAGATGGTCAGCTGAAACTTATCAAAAATGAGCACTACTGGGATGCAGCAGCAGTAAGGCTGTCGTCTTTGACCATTTTATTACATATTACCCCTGATGAAGCGGCGGAACGGTTTAATGATGGAACGATTCATTGGACAAGCGGTGTTGCCAATTTGAACAAAATTGCAGCGGTCAACACAGTGCATGTTACCCCAATGTTTGCAACCGAATACTTATATTTTAAATCGGATATTTTCCCATCTAATGATTCTGCATTGAGAAATGCACTTGCGGCAGTTATCCCGTATGACCAATTACGTCAAGACTATCTGATACCGGCAAAAACTTTGGTATTTCCTTTTGCAGGCTACCCTTCTGTAGAAGATATTAAACTGCAAAACAGTGAAAAAGCAAAGAAACTATTGAAAGAGTTTGCCGCTTCTTCCCAGTCTGTTCCGCTGAAGATTCTGCTGCCGGAAAGCTCCGGCTATGCAAAAACGGCAGAAGTGCTCAAAACCGCATGGGAACAGCACGGCATTGCGGTAGAGATTGAGCTTTGTCCTATATCGGCTTATCAACAAGCATTGAAAAGCAAAACATACCATGTTGCAGTTGTGTCTTGGATAGGCGATTTTGCCGATCCGCTTGCATTTCTCGAATTATTCCGAAGTGATTCTCATTTTAATGCATCAGGCTGGAAAAATGCTGAGTATGAAAAGCTTCTCCAGAAAGCTGCGCTTGAACATACCCATAGCGAACGGCTAAAAATTCTCGCAAAAGCCGAAGAACTGCTCTTAACTTCTGGTGCTATTATCCCGCTTTCGCATATTCCTGCAATCAATGTGATTGATTTATATGAAATACATGGCTGGCATAATAATCCCGTGAATATTCATCCATTTAAATTTATCCGGTTTACGATACCGGAATCCCTACCGGGTGTTGTATAGGAAACGGGGGTTGATGTCGGCGGCAAACTTTACGCATTAGACCTGCGGCAGTATATCTATTCTGAAATGTAAGTTGTCAAACAGTCTTAATGCTCAATTTTATTTTGAAGATGCCGATACTTAATAATAGAGATGCGTTATCAGCAAGGTTGATAACGAGCTTTAATTTAAGTCTTTATAGAGTAATAGGCATATCTAAAATCTAGCCGAGCTTTTAGATATGCCCTAATGACTTAAATTGAAACATCGCATCAAAATCTAAGGAAACAGGTGAGCAAAGCTCACTACCAAAAACTGAAGTTTTTGAGACATCCCTGTTTCCATGTATTATAAATGTTATTAGATCTGTTCTGAAACTAAAATTTCTGAACAGGTTTATTGTAAGAGAAGGTGGGAGATGACACGTAGAAGCCGAGAACTTCTAGGTAAAATTATTATTTTTGCCGGAATTAGTATTGTGTTTGCCTCTTTTATGATTGCGCTTAGTCCGCGATTTTCCTTTTTAGGACGTTTGGTATCGGCAAATGATTTGACCATAACCGTAACTAAATTTAAACGCTTACCTGATTTTAATTTTGTAACCCGTTTTGTAGTCGGTGCTTTTATTTTTACTGTTGCGGCGTTATTTTCCTCGCTGTTAAGCAGGTTCTGGGAAAATTATGCGTATACTATTTCCTATGCGGAACTAGAGACTACGTTATTTAATACATTTGTTAATCGCTTGAGATTTTGTTATACACGCGAGAACCTTATCGAAGCAGTGCGGCAGGAGCTTGAGATGAAAGCGGACTGCTCTGCTCTGATTACAAATATGGAAAGTTCTATTGTCATCTATAATAGTCCCTCTGCTTTTGTATCTGAACCAGAAACGTATACGATAATTTCACAGCGCTTTTCAGAAGAGTGGCTTGCCCGCTGGACAGAAGGTGTGTATTTTTTTGATAGTGATATAGCATTAACTTCAACAATAAAAACTGCCCGCGGTGTACTGCTTGTACATGGTCCGCTGCGTTTCTTTATTATTTGCCGTTATATCCGTATGATTGAACCTGAAGTATTTCCCCGCTTGTGTGCTGAGTTCAAAAATTATTATGCACGGGAGAAAACCTTATCGCAGTTATTATATTATTCAGAACTGGCACAGGAATGGCAAATGGTTGCCAATACGCAGCGGGCGTTTTTACCCCAAAAAATACCGGAGCTTGATTTGTTGGACATCGGTGTATACTTCCGTCCATTGATTAATGTTTCCGGCGATTATTATGATATTATACCTATTGATAAAAATAAAACCCTTATTGTGGTAGGGGATGTTTCAGGAAAGGGACTCGCCGCCGCGCTCGTTATGGGAGTTGTGGTAAATACCATACGCATTATGAAAAATAAAGAAGATCTTAAAGGTCTTATTTATGCAGTTGATACTGCAATTAAGCGTATGAATTTACTTGATAAGTATACTGTTATGTTTTTAGGCTTGATCGACACGCAAGCAATGAAAATACGGTATGTTAATGCCTCTATGGAATCTCCTATGATTTTAACCAAGGCATCGGACGGCTATCGGGTAAAATTACTTGAATCGACCTGCTCTATCGTAGGTATTATTGATATAGATTCCGTTGGGGTAGAAGAAAAGCCTTTGTACCGGAATGATCTCATCATTATGACCAGCGACGGTATCCCCGAAAGTACCAATGAAAAGGGGGAAGAGCTTGGTGAAACAGATGATTACATTAATGGTATTAAGTCGTTTGCTGCTGAGGATTGCGGCACTATTGTAAATAGCATAGCCGATCTTGGATTGAATTTTAGTGCTAAAAAAGCGTTCCGTGATGATATAACCATAGTTGCGGTAAAGTTAAAGGGGTAATGTATGGGGCTTATTGTTTGTACTTATTTCTTTGCTATCTTATTGTTTTGGAACTCTACCTACCTCTCGTTGCATCAGTCAAAAGAAATAAATATTTTTTTGAATAAACTAGCTGTTCCAGCTGCTGCCGTTGCACTCGGTATAGCCGTATCCATTCATCTAAGCTACTACGAAAGAATGCTACCGCAACGGGTAGTTTCTTTCTTAGCATTGTGCTGCGTGTTGCTTAGTTCTTATTATCTGTTTAATTTGTCCCTAGCGATTCCAAATTGCAAGCCTAATAAAATACTCCGCTCAGTGAACCGCATTATTCACTTTGTCGGTTTCGCATTTATTGTATTTTTTATGCATAAGTTTGAGTGGAATGCCTTGCGAGGTTTTCATTTTGAGCATCGGATTGTATACGGGACTGTTTCAGCACCGGCAATTTTTGCTGCAGTTTATTTTATTGCTGTTCCAGCTTTTTCCATGTTAACCGCATTTATAAAAGTTTTTACCGTTAAGAACAATATTTACCGGCAGCAGCTTGTACTGCATGGCTTGACAGTTGGCGTTTGCTTGGCTTTCTGGGTAGGGATAATGTATGCGTTTACCATATTTTCATGGACGTTCAGCCTTTTGCCGCTTGGGTATATTTTTTTGCTGGTGCTGGATAATGCTATTTTTTCACTAACCCGCGTATTCGATGTTAAACAGGTTACTCTTGGCTTTATCCGTTTTATCGTATTCACCATCCTATTTTCGCTGCTGGCGGGTTTTCTTACAACCGTATTCATGCATTTTATCTTTGAAACAAGCGGCTGGTTTATTTCTATTGTAGTTGCATGTACATTTGTTCTATTAGGCAGAGATTTTATTAGCGGGAAAATATCTTCTAGTTTAGGTAAAAACTTGGATTATGAGGGTGCATTAGATAATGCGCTGCAATTATTGGATTATAGTCAGGGGCATGATGCCGTACAAAGGGCATTTCCTGAATTGATGAAGCAGTATGTTACTTGTAAAGGCTTGGATATTCTGGTAACTGATGAGACATTTCATTTACAAACAGAGTATTCCGATTTTGGTCATCGTAACACGATGGATGCCCATCTCCCTTGTTTTGAATTTCTTCTAAATCAAGGTATAATTGTTGTAACCAGAAACGAGATATTGACAAACCATATCTATTATGACATAAAAGAAGAGCTTCTTGGGATTTTCGATGCTACGCAAACTGAAGTTTTGATATGTATTCGGGAAGGACAAAAGCTGATAGGGTGTATTCTTCTTGCCCCTAAGACGCATAGTGCCGAATATAGTCCATACGATATAAAGGTGTTATCTAATTTATATTCATACTTTTTCTTAGTAATTTATTACTTACGGAATATTGCAAAGCAAGATATTACGATTACTGTTGACCGTGAAATTGAAATGTCAGATCAAATTATCGGCTCCATTCAAAAAAATCAAGATAGGCTTGATTCTCCTTACTTCGCGATGGATTCTATTTCATATTCTGCGCATCAATTAGGCGGTGATTTTATTGACTACATTACTTTGAATGAGCGGCGCGCAATGTTCCTGATAGGTGATGTAGCGGGAAAGGGGCTAAGTGCGAGTATGTCTATGGTTATTTTGAAATCTGTTATTCATACCTATCTTCAGGAAACGTCGGATTTTAAAGAACTCATTGTAAAATTAAACCGTTTTGTAAAATATAATTTACCACGGGGAACATTCTTTGCTGGATTATTTGGGATAATTGACTTTCCTACAAATACCGTTTACTATTTAAACTGCGGTATTCCTCTTATGTCTATGTATATTGAGGCATATCGGAATGTTATTGAAATCCAAGGAGAAGGGAGAGTCCTTGGATTTGTGAAGGATATAGAGCCGTATTTAAAAGTGAGAAAAATCACCATGCATAAAGGCGATTGTATTGTGATGACAACTGATGGTCTGCTTGATGCCGCAAATCTCAAAGGAGAGCGGTTCGGCAGTGATAGAGTAGGGCGTATTTTACAAGAACACAATGTAGCAAAAGCATCGCATATTGCGCGGACAATTTATAACAAGCTGCTTGATTTTATTTTGCGAAAAATTGATGACGATGTTACTATTTTAGTGCTCAAGTATAATGAATAGGAATAGTGCGGGAGGAATGCTGTGGAAAATTTATCTATTACTGAAAAAATGACTGATAATTTTGTGCTACTGACAATCGTAGGTTCAATCAATTCGTATACCTATCGGGAGTTTGAGACAAAAATGTATGGACATATAAAGAATTATTCTGTTGTGGCGGATTTTTCGCGCGTTACGAGTTTATCGTCTTCCGGTCTTGGTATTCTTATGGCAGCTTTTGATGATGGTGAAGAAACCGGACATAAGATATATATTATGAATCCGTCCGAAATTGTAAAGATGGCGATTGATTCAACGGGATTTTCTGATGTCTTTACTATTATTCACTCTCTCAATGATATAAACTGAGAAACGTGTGTATGGGGATTCGCACGTTACAGATAAAAGCTGAAGCTAAAAATATTGGTTTGCTCGAAGATTTTATACGGCAGTGCTTTTGTCGCTCGCAAAAAGTACAGGCTGCCGCACTGATTATTGCGGCTGAAGTTTTTGATAACATTTGCGAACATGCAGTACTTGTTGAAAATACACAGGTTACGGTTTTATGTTCCCACATTTTTAGGGATATATTGGAATTCCGCTATTGGAGTACGAATTTTACTGATCTCTTGGCTGCTTTAAAAGGCAGAGAGCCGTATTTTGATGCACGTACAAAACGGTATAGGGGTTTTGGACTTCGTATGGCTGCTAATCTTTCGCGGAAAATATACTATAGAACATTTTTCGGGATGTCTCGTATTATTATTTATTTATGAATATGATGAAACAATTTTGCTGTGCTATTTTTTTTGCCGGCTGTTCTTTGCTGTTTGCAGAAACAGGTCAGTTTACTCAGCCGCAGGTGCAGCTGCCTGCGGCAATGCTTGAGCATATTAATCGTAATTTTTCTGAGTTCTCTTCTGAACTAGCAGAGGTACTGAACCATGATAAAGAAAATTTACTTATTTTGGTTGATAAAAAGCATTTTTTGCCGGACGGGTATGTTCCGCATAACCTTATTTCGCTTTCAGTAAAGCGTTCGTATGTGCTGAACCGAAAAGACCTTTCTTTAACACAGACTGCAGAACGTGCTTTGGAAAAAATGGCTGGCGCAGCCCGCAAGGATGGCATAACGCTGGTTGTCAGTTCCACATACCGCCCCTATACCTATCAAAAGAATTTGTTTGACCGGTATGTACGGGAGTCCGGCGAGAAAGCTGCTGAGCGGTTTTCTGCACGGGCAGGTACCAGTCAGCATCAACTTGGTACGGTTATTGATTTCGGTTCTATTACCAATGATTTTGCGCAAACTCGTGCAGGAAAGTGGATGGCAAAAAATGCCGGTTTATATGGCTGGTCGCTTTCATTCCCAAAAGGATATGAGGCAGTAACCGGTTATGTTTGGGAATCATGGCATTACCGGTATATTGGTGTTGAAGCATGCCGATTGCAAAAAAAATGGTTCGGCGATATACAGCAGTATATGCTGGAGTATATTGATGCATGGAAAAAACAACATGGTTAGGTGGTGATATTTTTTGGTGAAAGCCCGTATGATTCTCCGCTCCTGTCAGAATTATACGGCTCAACATGAATCATTACATCATATACATTATCAAGCTTTTTCTTTATCGCACTACTGACTTGCTCAGCAATAGCATGGGCTTCAAAAACGGATAAATTTCCGTCGACTTCAATATCCAGATCAATATCCCATAGATTTGCTATTTTTCTAATACGGGCACGATGAGGATTTTTAACCTGAGGTACGGTATTAACCGCTTCAAATAACTCTCGATAAATATGGCGGTTAGTAGTGCCGTCCATTAACTCAATATTTAATTCTATAAACAATGCAATTCCTGATTTTATAATCCAGCAGGAGACAAGCAGGGCAATAAAGCTATCAATAAAGCCTATTTGGAATGCCCATGAAAGTGCAAAGCCTAGTAATACTCCCGCAGAAATAAGAATATCGTTTAGCATATTTCGTGCGTTGGCAAGAATCATAAGACTTTGTGCTTTTTTTCCCAGTGTATACTGGTTAAGTGCCAGTACAAGTTTGCCGAGTATGGAAGATACCGTAACAATCACGGCTGTTTTTTGAGGAAGTGCCGGTGCTGTTTTATTCCATTCAGTGAATAGCTGTTTACCCGCGGCTAAAAAAAGCTGTACGCCCGCAAGCATAATGAGAAAACTCACGATAACGGATGCAATTGTTTCTGCGCGCTGATGACCCCACGGATGGTTTTCATCAGATGGCACATTGATGATAAAACTGACAATAACCGCCATCAGTGCAATAATAGTGTCTGCACCGGAATCAAGCCCATCTCCGAGTACCGCTAAGCTGCCGCTTAAAAATCCAGCAGTAATTTTTGCAGTGCAAAGCATGATATTTCCGATGAGCGCAGTATAGGAGGCTTGCCGTACCAGCGCAGTGCGGCGTTGCAGCGGAATGGGACTGTGGTTTAGTTTCACGGCGATGCGGTTCCTGCTGCTATACTCAACCTGCTCTGAAACTGATGTTTCCGGACAGGTTTGGTATGTGGTTTTTTATCATTACAAGGAGCATTATTCCTGTAATCGTTATCGGGAAGTATTTTATCCATTTCCGCTCTTATTTCCGTATTAAGGGATAAGATAGTACCGCTTTGAAAGTTGATAGAGTGCATAGGTATGAATGTAACCGATAAAAAAAGTAAGCGCAACTATCTTGAGGGCATCTCTAAAAACTCGGTTAGATTTTTAGAGATGCCCGACGAGTTTTTTGATAAGTCATTTAACTGTTATGACTTATCAAAAAACATCGCAAATAAATCTAAGGAAAACCTCTTAAAAACGGAAGTTTTTAGAGGTTCCCTTGAGAAATTCAGTAGTAACATTAAAAACCTTGTGAGTGTTCTATAGGGAACTTCAAAAAACTCAGGTATAGCGAGTCTTCCTTGTCCTTTCATAGTGTAAAATTTCCAATTCTCAATGTCCCTTACATT